>DSCO01000043.1 GCA_011049045.1 Methanomicrobia archaeon
ACAACGTGACCAAAGTGTACGTATACCACTCGAGAATATCGTAGAGATCGTTGCTGAGGTCTCACTCAACCCAAAGTTGCCAGATTCTCGCAAAATCCGCGATCCTGCGGTGGGATGAAACAGACTCTGATCAGGGATTTCACGACGAGAGAACTTCAATCGTGCGTTTCTTCACCGCTCAATCCTATCCTCAATCGGGAGAAGTGCCACACTAGCTAATCGAATTAGCTCAGTTATCAGTTTAGTAACCCACGTTCTATCACTGCGGCCGTATCGCCGGTATCCAGCCCTCGTGCTGTTTGCCGTTGCGGTCCACGAACTCTCTCGGGGCGTTATTCCCTGCACTAGCTAGCGATGATGCTTTTTTTAGCGCCGCTTTCGTACGATTGCAACTGCTGCGATTGCCGCGAGCAGGCTGACGAGTGCGATGAGGCCACCAGGGGTGAGTGTTGATGCACCAACGGTGTCAACCATTTTTGCGTGTATGCTGATCGTGACGGGCTCAGTAGCTGTGCTCTCATACAGAACATAGCCAAGAATCCTGTAAGAGCCTCCTTCTGCCCCGGACGTATCCCATTCATCGCGGAAGCAGATCGATTCGGAGGGGCCCACGTTGGTCACGTTGTGCCTGACCACTTCTGTCGCGTATCCGGTCGAGTTGAGGACTTTTATGATCGCCGTACCGGAGATGTTCACGGTGCCGTTATTCCTGAAAGCCATCTCGATCTCTATCGCGTCTCCGCCAGCGAAGATTTCTGGCGTCGCGGTCAAGCTCACCATCTCGCCGGAAGAGATGCCCAGCCTGAACAGTTCGGTCTCTTGATCCAGCACGTTGCCGCTGGTGTCTTTCAGGCTCACCGCCACATAATAATATCCCGGCGCAACTCCGCTGCTGTCCCACGGGAGAGCGAACGATGCAGGCCCTTTCAATCCTTTCAGGGTGTGGAGGAGTAGACCATCCACCAGCTCACCTGAGCCCTCAGCTCTCACCACCGCGTCGACAATAACATCTTGAGTTTCGCCGGGGTTATTTAGCCAGAGCTCAATCGAGACAGTATCTCCCGGGGGATAAGCATCCCTGTCAGTGTTGAGGTGGGTTATCTCAACGGGTGACGCGGTGTACGCAATCTCAAACGTATACTTCTGGTAAAAGCGGACATCGGTGGTGAGGCGATTGTAGTAGAAGGGGAACAGTGCTATATGTACGGTCGTGCTGCCATCAGGGTTCTGTATGATTTTCCACCCGTATTCGCCCCGGGGATACCATTCTGAACCCGCGAAATCGTCGAATGCCCCTGAAGCAATGCCCGCCTTGCCACCGGGAGCCAGGCTCACCAGAGGCAAATTGAACCCTGTTGCGGTGGTCAGGCCAGATCGTTCCGTCAGTATAACCTCTTGCACCCTATAGCCCCGGGCATAGTCCCGTGAGACGGTGTAATAGGGTACCAGCGGTTTACCTTCTTCCATTTCCGCCTGGCCACCGGGTAGTTCAACATAATCTAACCCGTCTATTGTTTTTACTACATAATCGGGAACGGCCACCGCAAGTGAAGCTACGGGTTGTGACGACTGCGGTATGGTCGTTAACCCAGCAGCTGCTGGTGACGCACCGTATTTGGGATCACCATAGAGGTTGTATTCGAGTATCCACATACGCTCCTTATCTTTTGACGTATTCAGTGTCCTCTTGGTCTCTTTAAGAACCTGCCCTATGGTGAGAGGGCTGTTGACCCAGGACTCGAAGAAATTTTTACCCGCATTATTATTAACATCACGCGATGATTGCTCGGTCGCACCGATATAAACCCCGGCATTACTATCCAAAAAAGCTTCGCCAATACAGTAATCATTGTCATCGGCATCCTCGAAATTGCCCGTTAAACAAGCAAGGCAGAAGGCAAAGGGACAACTGGTGCCAAAATCGACCGGGGGATCATCTTCATGAATGATAAAATTCCACGCATTTATTTCGCCGTGATCCCGATAAACAATAACGTCCTTATCCTGAGCTCGAGCCGTGAAATTCTCAAGCCGTTGCGCATGTGTAACTGGAGGAGCGAAATCGCTAACATACATCTGCTCGACCGTGAACTCGTCGTCAAGTATAGCGGCGATTTCGTCCGCATTTCTCTCGAAACTAGTTGTCACAGCGGTATCAAATGAGTCGAAGCCACTTACCACGAACGCATCGGTGCGATCAAATTGGTCAAGAAGACTGGTTTCGATTGGCCGCATCACCTGAGCAGGGCTATCACCTATGAGTCGTCCCACAATCAACTCCGGAATATTATCGTTTCCACAAATGTCCGCGTAGTAGTTATCAGATAATGGAACAGGATAAACTTGCCAGTCATAGTCCAAGGTAGCGTTGCGGATACCTCGGTCATAGACGTTTCGAGAGGGCACGATCTCGGTCTCACCAACGATTAACAGGTATCCCGTCGAGGTCCAATCAGGATCCAGTTGACGACTCCACCCGCCACCGGGCCCTATCAAATTCTTAACCGTCGAGTGACTGGTGGTATTCAGATATCCCAGTACGCCGCTCTTCGCGACGGCCAGGCTGGCCATGGCTGATAACAGCTCGTCTACCGCTCGGTCATGGTAGTGGTCGAATAATCGTTCTGGGTTTGTCACGATCAAATAATCGGACTCCAGCAGAGCAGCTCCTAGTGCATGGGCAAGCCGCGTTCGGTCTGACGTGAGGATACCGGGCCTATCGAAATCCAGTGTACCCGAATCATACATGATGCTCACCGCCTCATCGCCGATACCGTACTCGGCGAGGCCAAAATCAGGATATAAAACCGGCACAGCCTCGTATTCTACCGTGATCTCTGTCCCGGGAGCCAACCGCTCAGAAAATAGATCAATCTCGATGTCGCAGTGCTTGCCATCAGTAGTACAGTCAGTAGTCACCCTGTACTCACTCGCAGCACTCGTTCGTATTGGCTGGAAGCCATCCACATTATCCTCAATCCGATCCAGTTGAACGCTTGCAGTCCCGCGGTTCTCTATGCTCAACTCCACCTTGAAATGGCTGCCAATTCTGGTGACCTCCCGGCTGACCTGAAGTCCCGGCTCGCGCGCCTCTACCGATACGTTGCGTATGATCGTTTGTTTACAGCCTTCGTTTGCACGAGCATCAACCCGAATGGAATACGTTCCAGGACCCAGGCCGCTGGCATCCCAATAACCGGTATATATATAGCCCGAAGAAGAACTGTTGGGAATCGGTACATGGTTGACGTAGAATTCTACCGCGGAAACCGGATACAACATAGTCATACACCGAAAATCAGCACACCGGGTAACCCCGCGAGGATCATATCTCCACCGCGTACATTCACAACTCTCCTGCTCCACCGCAGCATACACCTCGACAGGCACAATAGTTCCAGCGGGAACCGTGTCACCCTCGCGGTAGTCGATGTAGATGCTATAATCCGAATGAGGTTGTCTCATCGCCATGCCAATACTCTCGCACTCATACGGGGGGTCAAAGAACCGATAAAAGGGGGTTGCCATAAGTAAGGTATTGTCAACTGCTAACGCTTTTATTGTATGCTTATCGGCGAAAAACTCCGCATGTGTCATTCCCGTGGAAAATGGGTTCAGGTACCACTGATATCGTGCAGAATAATCAGCCCCGATACGATTATCAGCGTCCGGCTCAGGAGAGTACGCAGTCCCCAGAAGAAGGTCATCGAGGTAGAACTCGACCCGCTCGAGACCGATGTTGTCAGAAACGTCTGCGGCTATTTCGTAGTACAGAAAGTCAGTCTTCCCTCTGGAGATAGTAAGAGCGTGAACCACCGGTGGCTTATCATCAGGCAACGGCGACGTTTCAAAGAACTCAGTCCGGCTGACTACCGTGTTCTCGCTCGCATCGGTTGATTGCACGGCATAGTGATAGGTGGTCGAAGGCTTCAGATCGCTCAAAACGATCTGATGCACCTTTGTAAGCCCCAGACTGGACTGCTGATGCTCATATGTCCCTGCACGGTCACCAAACTTCACCACGCTGTCGCTCTCTTCGCTGGTGTTCCAAGAGATGGTGGCCGAACTCAGGGTTATTTCGGACACGGTGGGGCCTGTATTAATCACCGGTGCCTCGGTATCGCATTTCCAGGTCTCGTTCCTCCAGTTATTTGTTTCGTTAGCCTCACTCACCTCGTTCTTGTGATCGGCACAGACCGCTATGGTATCGTATGGAGGACTGCACTGCCATCCGTAGTTGAAACATCGTTTCATCCGCTCTTGTGGTACCAACTCCACCTCTACCAGGTCATTAACCCGTGGCTCGCCATCAATGAATAGCGTCGTGTAGTGACCTTTTGGAGCAACGGCATCGCCGCTGTTCCTTATCTGATAACAGATCTCGCCCCCATCAGTCCACACGTCGGTAATAACCAGGTCAGACTCACCGGCGCCACTGCTCACGGTGCACGTTAAGAGCGAAGTAATTACCATTACGAGTACAATCGACCCACACAACGTCCGGCCATCCTTCTTTTGCATTCCAACACACCCCCCGTAAAAGGGAAGGTAACGGCCCTATTTAAGGTCAGCGGGTTTTGTTTTGTGGCTTCATTCCCCAACGAGATCAGCGGCCGTGCGGATCCGCATCAAAGCGGACGTGCAACGGCGGAGTCAGTGGTGTAACTGGGCACTCTTTGCCGTTCTCGGTGGGATCGATGCCTTCATTCCACCAGGAATCTTAGTACCGGACGGTAACGGCAGAAGAGCCCAGCTCAGGGACTTAGGGTGATGCCCGGAAGTTCGATTGGTAGGTAATAATCAGTACGCGCGCTGCGTTCGTACTCCCTTACAGCCCCGTGACGTTCACGATGTCCCGGGCGTGTATTCGCGCACCATGCTGCGCACCACCGCGGCCGTGGATGCGTGCACGAGGAGCGCATCGGTGAGTCGGGCAACGACATGCCGTTTTGCGTACTCGTCCTCCACGAAGCTGATCGCCGGATACGTGACGTTCGCGAGCACGAGCCCGAAGGGCGGTGCTGGCTCGATCGCCTCGGTAATCCGTCGTTCCAGCAGCGCGTTTATCCAATCGTGTGTTCTGCTCCCGCGACCGACCAGTGTCAGTGCCGTAACGATCTTCCGCACCATCTTCCGGAGGAAGCTGTTGGCCTCGATCTCAATAATAATAAACGGTGCGTCTGCTGCACGAGTGATCTCAAGCCGCTTTATTTCGCGGATGCTCGAGAAATACTCGGCTTCCTGCTCGCGGTGTCCAGGCGCCTGTGCGAAATGAGAGAAGTCGTGCGTGCCGATGAAGCGCGTGGCGGCGTCCTGCATACGTACGAGCTCCAGGTCCGTATCCGGCGGCGTGTAGAGGTAATAGCGATACGTGCGGCTGAGCGCGTCTTTACGTGCGTTAAAGTCAGAATCAGGCTGCGCGAGCCCGAAGACCCAGATGTCCCGGGGCAGCATGCTGTTGATCATACGCGGGCTGAGCTTGAGCTGCGCGGTATCGAAGGAGAGGACCTGCGCGAGCGCGTGCACGCCTTTGTCCGTCCGCCCGGCAGCGGCATAGTTCGCCGATGAACGGTCCTCAACGATCTGCAGCGCGGCCAGTGCCTCGAAGAGCGCGCCCTCGATCGTCGGCACGGCCGACTGCGGCTGTACCTGAAACCCGTGGTAGTGCGTGCCGAGGTACCCGATCTTGAGTGCTATGCGCGCCATGTGCCTTTTTAGCGTGTTGTTATTCTTTACGTTACGGTAGAACTACCTAAGCAAGCTGCACGTAAAAGAGGAGTGCGTATGGACGTGCGAGTGATCCTGGTGGAGCCGAAGCTGGCGGAGAATATCGGTGCGGTAGCGCGTGTGCTGAAGAATTTCGGGTACGGTAAGCAGCTGTATCTCGTGAACCCGCCTGCGCTCACCGAGAAGATGTTCTGGGTCGCCTCACATGCCGGTGACGTGCTCAGGGCAAGTATTGTAGTGAGCAGTCTGGAGGATGCGATCGCGGGCTCGACGCTCGTGGTGGGCACGACGGCGAAGACCGGTATCTCGGCGACTCGTCATCTGCGCAAGCCGCTGTTCCCGCCCCGTGAGCTGGTCGCGAAGGTGGCAGAATGCGGAGGAGAGGGCGTGCTCGCGCTGCTCTTCGGCCCGGAGGATCGTGGGCTCCTGAACGATGAGCTCGTGCACTGCGATCTCCTGGTCTCGATCCCGACGAGTGCGGCGTATCCGGTGCTTAATCTCTCGCACGCTGTCGCGATCGTGCTGTACGAGCTGTACGCGGGTCAGCAGTCATGCGAACCGGGGAGTAGTATGGCGCAGCAGCCCCCGGCACTGGCGGCCGTTGCGGACAAGGAGCGGCTGTTTGAACATATCAGCAGTTTCCTGGAGGAGATCGAGTACCGCGCGCACCGGCGTGAGCGGACCCTGCTCCTGCTCCGGCGGCTCCTGGGCCGGGCGGTGCTGACCGCGCGCGAGGTGCGGACGCTGCGGGGCATCCTGCGGAGCGCGGAACGCACGCTGCGTGAACAGGAGAAGCGCGAGCGGCAGTGAGAAGTGCGAATATCTGATCAACTTATCGTTCGTTCGAACCAGCTGCACGGTGCCGATCACCATGGCCGCCCGTTTCAGGCGTGCACAGTGCGTTTCCCGGTATGCGTTCATAGCAGGGCGTATACCGCAAAGCTTTTATGCGGAGCATAAAAAGTTTATTAAAGAGGCGGACTAACAGGTAAAGCATCTCCGAAAGAGCAGAGGCGAAGCGCGAATGAAGCGAATGCGGATCATCATAACGGGATCGGTGGTCCAGGATATCGGCTATAGGTTATTCTTATACGAGCGTGCCGATGAGCTGGGGCTTCTCGAATTCCAGGCACGGAATACAAAGGGCGGTGTGGAGGTTTTCGCTGGCGGAGAAGCGGCTGCGATCGCGCAGTTCTGTGATTTGTTGGGTGCGGAAAAGCCGGAAGGCGCGGAGGTGGGTGCGATCGAGGCCGAGGAGTACAAAGGCAGCATCAGGCCGATCGAGCGCTTTGCACAGCGTTTCATGCTCACGCAGATGGGCAAGTTCGTGAGCATCGGCATGGAGCTATCTGGGACGCAGAAGGAGATCAAGAAGGACACGGGGATGATGCTCGAGAAGCAAGACCTCATGCTCGAGAAGCAAGACCTCATGCTCGAGAAGCAAGACCTCATGCTCGAGACATTACATTCTAGCACTGATATACTGAAGAGATTGCGGAGCGAGAGTAACGCGAATTTCAAACTGCTGCATGGTGATAACAGTGAGCTGAAGGAGCTGATCGCCCACCATGAGCACAGCACGGAGGCACGAATCGAGGCACTCGCCACGGAGATCGGAGCGGAAAAGCATGGCTCAAGCGGTTGGAAGCAGCCCGGGCTTCACAGTCATTAAGGCACATTTGCGTACGTGAGAGAGTGTCCACGCAAGCAGGTGTGCCGGATTTCATAGATTGGTGGTTGCGTGTTCTGTAACAGTTGATTTTTGACGCTCGATTCACGTTCGTGGTTGATCTCGCGGAGATCGAATACCGCGCGCACAAGCGAGAGCGTACGCGGCGGGGCATCCTGCGGAGCGCGGAGCGCAAGCGCCGTGAACAGGAGAAGCGCGAGCGGCAGTGAGAATTCGCTGCTGCGACCGCGTTTATCGTGCCGCTCAACCCATTCATCCTCCACCATGCTGATCGCCCTGACCGTCTGCTCAGGGGCACGCACAGCGCTCGTTCCGGTTGGTTTTACGTCCGATTACGTGCAGCCCTGAATGATGACACGAGGTATGAATAACGCCAAAAAGGCAAAACGAAATAATAATCGTACTCAACACGTTTAGTAAAAAACCAAAAGGCTTTTATAATCCCCGTGAACTAGAAGCGTTCGTGACAACATTCATGTATACCAAACGAAGCAAAGAAGGATGCGGCCAGCGTGCCGCTATATGTACATACACGCTGGTGAAGAAGCGGAGTCTCGTGGCTGCGATCGTGCTCCTCTCGCTGCTGACGCTGCTCACGACAGGTGCAAGTGCGGCTGATATAACGGTCTGCGCCTCCGGGTGCGACTACACCACGATTCAAGCCGCTGTGGATGCGGCGAATCCTGGCGATACGATTATCGTGCACGACGGCACGTACACCGAGAACGTACTGGTAAACAAGAGGTTGACGATCCAGTCACTGAATGGCGCGCTGCTCACGACGGTTCAGGCGGCAAGTGCAAGCGACCATGTTTTCAACGTGACGGCTGATCACGTGACCATCAGCGGGTTCACGGTGACCGGGGCAGCGACTAATTCTGCCGGTATTTATCTCTATCACGTAAATAACTGCACCATCTCGAACAACACTGCCTCGGACAACTATGAAGGCATTCGCCTGACTTCTTGCAACGACAATACGCTGACCGGCAACACCGCTTACTCGAACAGCTACAGCGGCATTTGGCTGTCTTCTTCGAGCAACAACACTCTGACGAATAACACCGCCTCGAACACCACCCGCGGCATTCGCCTGTATTTTTCGAGCAACAACAACACCCTCACGGGCAACACCGCAAACTCGAACGACTTCTTCGGCATTCGCCTGTATTCTTCGAGCTACAACAGCCTTACGGGCAACACCGCAAACTCGAACGACTTATCCGGCATTCACCTGGATTCTTCGAGCTACAACACCCTCACGGGCAACACCGCTACCTCGAACAATGAGTCCGGTATTCACCTGGATTCTTCGAGCTACAACACCCTCACGGGCAATACCGCTACCTCGAACAACCAATCCGGCATTGCTCTGGCCCAATCGAGCACCTATAACACGCTGACCGGCAACACCGCATCGAACAACACCTACTCCGGCATTGTCCTGACTTATTCGAGCACTAACAACACGCTAATCGACAACACCGTCTCGGACAACGCTAATGGCATTTCGACTATTTGGTCTAGCAACTACAACACCATCGCTAACAACACCGCAAACTCGAATCGCTGGTACGGCATTTCCTTGGGTTTTTCGAGCAACAGCAATAATCTCACGGGCAACACCGCAAACACGAATGGCTACGGCTTATCTGGTTCTGTTACAGAATTAGGCGCGGGCATTCACCTGTCTCGCTCGAGCACCAACAACACCCTGACCGGGAACACCGTCTCGAACAACACAGGCACCGGCATTAACCTGCGGCATGCCGCGAGCAACAACACCATCACCTGTAACTGGATACACAGTAACAGCCAGTACGGGCTCTACCTCTTTAATGGCAGCACCGGGAACACCATTGCAGAGAACAATATCCTAGCCAACGGCGTTCAGCAGGACGATTGCAGCTGGCACTATAATCTCTATAATGACCAGAACGACAGCGTTATCGCGGAAAATAATTACTGGGGCACGAAGACCGATGCGGTCATCGCCGCGAGCATCAATGAGCATCCGGGAACGGTGGATTACGAGCCGTTTTTGAGCTTCCCCGCGCTGTGCGCACCGCTTGAGACCTTCTGTCTCTCAGGCTATACGCAGAACGAGAGCGGTGTGGGTCTTGCCAACTGGACGATCAACGTGACGAGCTGTGCCGGTGCGATGAGTAGCGAGACGAACGAGTCCGGCTACTGGGAAGTCTGCGCGCTCATACCGGGGCTCTTTACGGTCTGTGCAGAACTCCAGGAGGGGTGGAGTGTAGATGACCCTGCTTCAGGATGTTATGAGAACATCACGATCATAGGGACGAGCATAACGAACCTCAACTTCACGATTCGTGAATCAGTCTACTGCCTTTCAGGGTATAAGCTGAACGAGAGCGGCGTGGGTCTCGCCAACTGGACGATCACCGTGATGAATAGCACCGGTGCTCTCGTTGCTGCAAACACAACGGACGGCACGGGCTACTGGCTCGTTTGCGGCTTACCGCCCGGCACGTATACGGTGTGCGAAGTGCGCCAACCCGGATGGCTGATCGATGACCCGGCATCTACCAGTGGCTGTCATGAGAATATCACGCTCATAGAGACGGAGATAACGAACCTCAACTTCACGAACCGCCAGGAGGTCGGTCAAGAACCGTGCATAGAACTGGTGAAGTGGATAAACGGTGAGGACTCTGCAACCGCCGAGCCCGGTGATACGCTGGTGATAACACTCTGGATCAACAACTGCGGTAACGTCAATCTTACCAACCTTTCAGTACGCGACAACTTCCCGTTGAAGCAGTTCAATGCTGGACTCAGCTATGCTGCTGGCACGGCAAACCCGGCCGACGATGGTGGGGTGAGCGGTATTAATGAGACCGGCTGGATTGCTTTTGCTGTCGATTGGTGGGGGAACGATCCTATCGCTCCCGGGCACTTACTTCAGTTTGAACCGCTGGCACCCGGCGCGAATTTCACGATCACGTTCGAAGCGACCGTCGATGACCTGGCGGAGGGCGCGTACGATAATTGCGCCACGGTGACGGCTGATTTCATCACTCCCGGGCAAGTGAGCGGTACGGTAAACGCTACTGACTGCGCAACGGTCGTTGTGGCACCACCGGTAGTCCAGGAAGTCCCGCTCCTGACACCAACCGGCCTCATCGCACTCGTCAGCCTGCTGGCGGCCATAGCAGTACTCAGCGTGAGCAGAAAGAGGCACTAATTAGCTACAGCCTCTTTCTCTTTTTTTTTCTTTTTTTGATTTCGTATCGCAGCCTACCGTGAGTTCCGGCGGCAGTGAGACGACCGGCAGTCGCGCGGAGAAGTATAGTATAGCGTATATGGCTCTTCTCCTGGTTCAGGAATGAAGAACGCGGATATTTACGCAGAGCGGTACACGGTAGTTATTTGCCGAAGCCAGCGCATACTCGGGGCCCTTTTCACGCTCCAGAAGAGTAGTGCACGTACACCCCGGAGTCGCTGATCTCAACCCGGCGTGTGTAGTCTCTACCATATCGGTGATCCTGAGTAGTGCGACAGCAGGCACCCAATCGCCCGCACTTCGAGCCACTTCAGTTCCGTACTCGAAAAACAGCAACAGCGAGTAAGCCCGCCAGAGCGAGCAGCAGTTCGAACCCGGCATCGCCGAGCTTTTTTTGCGCTTCCTGGTTCGTTCTTGCACGTTCCCGGGCGGTATACGCTTCTGATAACGTGGGGTCCCGTTCGATCGCCCGGTCAAAATCCGCTATCGCTTGCTCGTACTGCTCCAGGGCCTCATACGCAAGCCCGCGATGGTAATATGCTTCACCGTACGCGGGATAAAGCGCGATAACCGCGGTGAAATCGTCAATCGCCGGTTCGTACTGTGCGGTGGCTTTATACGCAAGTCCGCGATTATAATATGCTTCACCGTATTCAGGATCCAGCCCGATCGCGGTAGTGAAATCCTCGATCGCACGTTCGTACTGCTGTAAGTTACCATACGCATTGCCTCGATGGTAATATGCTTCAGCATACGTGGGATAGAGCGCGATAACCGCGGTGAAATCGTCAATCGCCTGTTCGTACTGGTTCAAGGAATCATACACCAGTCCGCGATTATAATATGCTTCACCGTATTCAGGATCCAGCCCGATCGCGGTAGTCAAATCCTCAAGCGCGCGTTCGTACTGCTGCACGTTACCATACGTAATGCCACGATGGTAATATGCGGGTGCGTACGCAGGATCCAGCTCGATCGCGGTATTAAAACACGCAAGAGCGTTCTCGTAGTCACCGAGCAGCCCATATTCCAAACCGCGCTCGTTCCATTCTTCCGCGGTCTCTGCGGCAACGAGCGGCAGGAACAGACAAATGCCGATCACCACACCCAGCAGAAGAGCCCGTGATACGGTTGTGCGTTGCATCTTACTTACTACCTACCTCAGTCACGTTCAGTTCAGTTTAGTACAGGTCACGCGCACCATACGCGCCTGTGAACACCCGCTCTTCGCGTTTACCGTGCTACGCTACGAGAGTGCGTGCCTGCATGCACATACTAGACATATCACGGATAAGCTATAAAGATACGGTACGGTTGGTAACCGGGTAATCGTGTTATGTTAGTATCTCAGAGACAGCCCCTGCGAGCTCCTGCACGCGCACTAACGCGACCACCCAGCGAGTATCGCAGTGCTTCCCCGTGCCAGTCAGTGTGGTACCGCTTTCGTCCGGTTCTTATCGTGCACCCGCGGAGCAGTTACAGACAGAAGCGGTGCGCTGCAGCTGATTCTGCCAAAAGCGTCCGCCCGCGCGCGTGTAAATCACCGTTACGTGCGGGTGCTGTATGTATAGAGATAGATCAGCACCACCTATAGTTGAGCGAGCCGATCCGGAAGTATTAAATAGAATGACGGTACACCACCACTACAGTGATACGAAATGGCGAACAGTAAGCTAGCGGTAAGCTTGGCTTTGATCGTGCTGATTTTTGCAGGCATTGGTCTGGTATCCGCAGGTGCGATAACCGTAACGAATAGCGAGGTCAACACAGGAACTGCACCGACTCAAGGAGCAGTCACGTACGCAGAGAATTCATCGGCCTGTCCGCCGGCGATGCCCAACATGCCCAACATGCCCAACATGCCCAATATGCCCAACATGCCCAATATGCCTGCGATCGGTGAGATCTCGGGCGTATCGAACGGTACTGAAGATTTTGAGGCGATTGATGTCGCGCCCCAGGAGCTGCCGGGCGGCACTTACAACTACCGCAACTACACGGTGAAAAATACGAGCGTCAGCTACAACGGGTCAGTGACGATTCTGACAACGGGCGATGTGCTCATTGAGAACGGAACCATCAATACGACGAACAGCGATATAACGATCATCTCGGGTGGCGACATTACCGTCAAAAACGGGGGCTCGATTTATACCGCCGATGCTCCTACCGGAACGAGCGGCAGCATTACGCTCGAAGCTGCGGGCTCAGTCGATACACAGTCAGGCATTGTTTTTTCGGGTAATGGGTATGCGAGTGGTGGCGTACTCATCAAGGCTTTCGGGAGCAACACGATCACACTCTTCGCTACGACGCTCTGGACTGGCAACGCCGAGCTCGACAGCGGCGATCTGGAGCTGTGGAGTGCCGGCAGTATTGACGCGAACAGCAGCACCAGCTGGACAGGGAATAGCATTAACGGCACGTCGGGCCACGTTGCCTGGTATGCTCAGGGTGGCGACACGATCACACTCTTCGCTACGACGCTCTGGACTGGCAACGCCGAGCTCGACAGCGGCG
>DSCO01000044.1 GCA_011049045.1 Methanomicrobia archaeon
ATATATATCGACCTGAGGTGCAGTAACGTCGATGGGATTGGCTATGCGTACAGGGATATTTTTGTGGCCTATGTTCCCGGCGAGATCGTGCACGAGTGCCTTTATCGTGTGGTTCCCGTTTTCGTACAGGCTCGTATCGAACCGTAACACAAAAGGCGGTGAAAAGTCAGTAAAAACCAGCACGTCGTTTACTAAGAACTCCACCTTCTTCACCCTGATGTTGTCCGTCGCGGTGGCGTGGACGCTGACGACTCCACGGCATACGCCGGGATCGATGAGCGAGACAAAAGGATCCTCAGTATCAGGCACTGGCGCGGTCTCAAAGGTGAAGTCATTACTTTCCACGAGGTTCCCGCTCGCATCCGCGGATCGAACCTTGAACTGGTAGGTGGTCGACGGTTGGAGGTTGATCAAGGTGATAGCATGCTCCACGTCCGGCGGGAAATCACGCGATTCCCGCTGCGAAAACCGGCCTGCAGTTACGTCATAAAGCACCACATGGTCGCTTTCCTCATCTGTTTCCCAGACGATGACCGCGGAGGTCGGTGTTATTGTTACCACGGCCGGCCCTGAGATGATACGCGGTGGTGTAGTATCACACGTCCAGAACTCCCTGCGGAGGTTGTTTCTCTCGTTCCTTTCTGCTACGTTATTCCCGGTATCCGCCTCCACTCCTATCGAATCGCCCGGTGGAGTGCATTCCCACTCGTAGTCGAAGCAGCCATTCTTTCGCGCTCCAGGTGCCAAAGCCGTCGTGACCAAATCGTTTACTATGTGCTCGTTATCAACAACTAAAGCAGTGTGATGGCCTTCCGGAGCTACTGCATCACCAACGTTCCTTAGTTGGTAGCAAATTGCACGCTCATCGGTCCAAACATCCGTGACTATAAGATCCGGCATGGTGGCGGAAGGAAGGTCCCAGAACTTGTTACCGCTCAGGGTCTGCCCATCAAGCGGATAGGCGTATCGAATCCTGTTGCTGGTGACGACCACACCGGCGACCGAAGTCGCGCCAACAGAAGTATAGCCAGGCGGATCGCTCTCCACGATCCAATAAAACTCACGAAGAGAGGAGACGATCAAACCATACCAGCCCTCGGCGTTGGTCGTGGTGCTGTCAATGACTGTTCCTAAGTCACCCTCGTTGTTCGAGCCGTAGAGCACCACGGTCACACCGCTAAGCGGGACGTTTTCGTTGCCCACCGCGCCCCGATAAACGCGTCCTGAGAGGATATACAGCGGCTGATCCCAGAACTTGTTACCGGTCAGGGTCGTGCCCGTAAGCGGCACCTCAAACTCGATCCAGTTGCTCGTTTTGACCGTCCCGCCGACAGTCGTGGCGCCCGCAGAGGAGAAGCCCCAGGGATCAGTCTCGAGCAGATGATAATATTCGTAGCCGTCGCTCACCGCAAGATCATACCAACCGGTAGCATCTGTGGTCGTGCTCGTAATAAACGTACCCGAAACGGGATAAGGATCGTTCGCGCCGTAGACTGAAACGGTAACGCCCTGCAGCGGATGACTTTCATCACCCACCGCCCCGGCGTAAACACGACCCTGCAAGGTCCAGAGGTCTGAGAGCGCGTCAGTATCGGGGGTGCGCGTAGTTAATAATAGTGCATCCACCCCGGTCGCACCCATGCCAGCACCGCTGACCGCGACGGCACATATCAACGCCACCAGAAAGCCTATGAGCACGATGTAGACCGTTCCGGTTCCTCCGGCCAGGACAGGAATGGAGAATGAATCGAATGATCGCGCACTCATTTTTTCACCTCCCTTCTCCCGTTGGGTACATTTAACAACGCGCCCCCTCCCGGTGCTCCTTGGCAAGGTGTGATGAATCGACCTGATACTTCAAGAAATCGCAAGGGGTAGGTTATACCAGCGTGGCTCGCAGAAGAGTTCCATTGCATCTCTCCCGGCCAAGAGGTAATCAGGTAAGAATACCACAAACCTGAAAAAGGTATAAGGTCTTATCGTCAGTACTAAATCCATGATACCGCGCGGTGGCCGATCCAACCGGTATGATGAACTCCCCCTGCTTACTCGGCCACTCGCCGTTATACCCGTTCCACGTTGCGGTTACATTCCAGTCGGTGTTGTGTACCTGATAGTTTTTCGCCGGCATTCCTCTTTCAATCGTTTGCATGCACGTGCGTCCTTCCTCTCCACTGCACCGTCACTAGCGAGAGAACGCAAAACGATACGTGCTGAACAGCGCTTATCCGCGCGGAAGATGCATGAGCGGCGTGATCGACCCAAAAGCTTATATACCCGCTCTGCTCTATCATCCCTCGTGAGAACAATGGCACTATTACCGAAAGCCCCGGTTACTCAGCTTATCCGTGACGCGGGAGCTGAGCGAGTGAGCGAGGACGCGACCGAAACGCTGGTAGACCTGCTTGAGGAATACGGCACGGAGATCGCGAAGAACGCCGTGCGCCTCGCGAAGCATGCTGGCCGGAAGACGGTCAAAGCGGTCGATGTCATGCCCGTTGAGAAGAAGGAATCGCATTTTGCGCGCGTTACCGCACTTGCGGAGGAAGAGGCGAAGAAAGGGAAGGGCTATAAACGGTCATCCGCCTGGTAAGTACCTCAGACGCTCGGATGAGGGGTATGGAACGGATTGATGGTATCTCTCACGTTCTCGCTAGCTTTAGCGCCGACATCAACCGTTCCTGCCGCTTACCGGTCACGTCCACGAACTCCTTACAGGTGATTACGCCGCCGGTTGCGTTACTGCTTAGCGTGAAAGATCTGCGGGTGCGAGCCCGATAGCTAGTAGTCCCGCCTTTTTAGAACCCGATAAGCCGTTGCCAGGAGCCCGGCAAAGGAAAAAACTGCTTCGAATCCACTGACTTTTGGGACGTTATCTTCACCAGTGTCGGATATCGGCTGTTCTCCTGCTTCTACCAGCGGTAACCAATCGCCGCCGTTTACTATCTTACCGGAAGAATTGTAGGGTAGCATAGAGTCGCCCAGGCCATCGCCATTGGTATCTTCGCCCGCATAATCGCGCCAGTAGTTACCGCCGAGCCACGAGCCACCGATACTGTTTGATCCCGCGGTGGGTGTGATGTTCCATATATTGGTACCGTTATCGTAAGCGTTTATCGCATTGTCGAAGTAGTTGTTATAGATCCGGTTGTTGTTCGAAAAATCCAGAAAAAGGCCGTCGGTATTGTTCGTGATGGTATTGCCCGTAAGAATGTTGCTGCTCGAAGAATACAGGTAAATGCCGTGGTCGTTGTTCGAGGCGGTGTTGCCCTTGAGCGTATTGTTGCTGCTCGAAAAATCAAGGAGAATGCCGTAGTAGTTGTTCGTGTTGGCCGTGTTGTCCGTAAGCGTGTTGCTGCTCGAAGAAGCCAGGCGAATGCCGCACTTGGAGTTGTGCGAAGCGGTGTTGTTACTGACAAAGTTGTCATTTGAGTAAATTACGATTCCTGCTTGCGGATAACTGCTCGCGTTTATCGCAGTAAAGCCGTCCAGAACGATCCCATCATGAGAGAGTCTCATTGCGCTTCCTGTGCCGCCTGCATCAACAACCGGTTTGCCGCCGCCGGTGTCTATGCCCCGTAACGTGAGCTGCTTGTTCACGTTCACGGTCTCGTTATAAGTGCCGCTGTGCACCGCTATAGTGCCTCCGGACTGCGCGGCGTCGATCGCGGCCTGTATGCTACTATAATCGCAGCCGCTGGGGCAGACGGTATGTGTATCCTCAGCACCACAGCTTACACTCACAAACGCCAGCACGGTGAGAAGAGCTGCAACGAGCAACCCGTTCCCAATCCGCATTCTTGCGCTTTTCATTCCTATCGAAACCTCATACCATACCTGAGGCCACTCTGCCGCTATTCTCTCAGAGAATAACAAAGGTAGGTAGGGTGGATGCCACAGATAAACTTTCGACTGCTCGCTAAGAATCACGTGTCAGGACCACCCAAATGGTAGATGTGACGCTCGCGGGATAAACGGAAGAAACGAGTACCGATCGGACCACTTCAGAAGGAAGCAGGCCGGTGAGCTCATCAATTTATGTGCCTGCGCGCTACTCCTATGTATGGCTATGGCGAAAACGGGCGTGGTGGTCTCGCATGATCTTATTTACAGCCATCTGAGAGAGCACCGTCTCAAGGCGGTCTTCAACTTCCTGGAACGTGATGTGGAGGTGCAGACCTACCTGCGGATGGGGAACATCATGGCGGTCAGAAGGCTCCGCTATAATGATCACGGCCCCACGCACTCCCGGATAGTCTCAGGAAGCGCTCTTGAGATCTTCAAGATCCTGGGCAGAACGATAACGCCCACCAGCGTTGAGGAGGGCTTATACGCCGCAGAAGATGCACGGCTCGTGGTGCTCTGCGGCGCGTACCTCCACGACATCGGCAATGCGGTCCATCGAACGTTACACCACCTCCACGGCTACTATCTCGCAGGCCCCATCCTCGATCGGGCGCTCGTACAGATCTATCCGGATGATCAGGAGCTGCGGATCAGATTGAAGGCGGCGATCCTGCACTGCATCTTCGCCCATGACGAGGAAGTGCGCTGCCTCACGATGGAGGCGGGCACGGTGACCGTGGCTGACGGGACAGACATGGCGGAGGGGCGGGCGCGAATACCCTACCGGACCGGTAAGGTTGATATTCACTCGCTATCCGCGCTCGCGATCAGAAAGGTGGAGCTCGCAGAGGGTGAACCCAAGCCCGTGCGCATCGTCGTGCAGATGGACAATCCCGCGGGCGTCTTCCAGATAGAAGAGGTATTAGACCGGAAAATCGCGTCCTCTAACCTGGAGCGATGGATCGAAGTTGTTGCCCTGGAACGGGATAAAGAGCTGAAGACCCGAAATCGCTAACCGCCCGGCTCGGACTAGCGGATGTGCTAATATAACTGCTCTCGGCTCGAGAAGCCGCATGCACGCAACGCAGTACCCCTGCAGCGCAGGTCTATAGATAGACGCGAACGGCAAGCGCTACACGCACACTTTTCGTCTGTCTTTCGGTCTGGCGGTCTAAAGCGAGTTGGCAGCAGGTATCGATCGCCGCTTACGTTGGACGTATACATACAGCGTGATAGCAGAGCCACCGCGAATCAGAAGCACGGGGATGAGAACCTCCCTGCTACCAGTTCCGGTGTTTACGGGCTCTTGCTCGGCGCGCTCACTGCAGCAGTATCGCTGGTATCCACCCATCGTGCCGCTTGCCGTTCGCGTCCACGAACTCATCGCAGGTGATGACGCCGCCGGTTGCGTTGTACGATGACGCATGGATGATCTGCGGGTACGAGCCGGTTACGATGGTGTAGTTGTAGGTTTCGTTCGCGTAGAGTATGAAGGGCTCGTTAAACGTGATGTTGTGCCAGTCGCCGGTGTAGCCGCCCCATGTTGCAGTTACGTTCCAGTCGCCGCTGTTCCATATCGTAACGTATTCAGTATGTCCGCCCGTTCCCGAGCAGGGGTACGTGTAAAGAGTGCTCACCGTGAGGTCTCGCGAAGGTTGAATGGTTCCTGCAAACGTACCTGAGTTCGAAGGATAGGTACCCGGCCCGGTATCAAAGATCGGTGGTTCTGCGGGTACTCCTTTCACTTTGATCAACCAGACATCACCCGAGCCCGCACCGAACGAGTGAGTAAAGCCAGCAATGATGTAGCCACCATCGGCCGTCTGCTGCACAGCGTGCCCGACATCATCAGAGAACCCACCAAAGGTGCTGTTCCATTCCGCCGTGCCAGTCGCTGCTGTTTTGAGCAACCAGACATCACCCGAGCCTGCACCGAACGAATTGGTGGAGCCCGCAACGATGTAGCCACCATCGGCCGTCTGCTGCACGGAGTAGCCGCAATCATTAGCAGACCCGCCAAACGTACGGGTCCAATTTGCCGTGCCATTTGCC
>DSCO01000045.1 GCA_011049045.1 Methanomicrobia archaeon
CAGACGATCTCGCCTTCGTGCTCATCAAACCTTTGCCCGCGACCTCAATCTCGTTTCTCATTCGCGGTTCCATGATAATGTGGTCTTGCTGGTGTTCGAAACTCACCCCTTTCGGAACTACTGCAATACCCGATAGTTTTATATACCAGGAGCATAACATACTATTACACACTTGCTTTCAAGTGTTGGGGCTGTTTTTTGCATACTAGCCCTCAACCAACTAGGAGGTGATAGACATGGGAATAATAGACACCATTATGGAAAGTTTTGCGACCGCAATTGGAACCATGATCGAATGGATACCGGCGATCGTTGCTGCGCTGATCCTACTGCTCATTGGCTGGTTCGTTGGCAAGCTAGCGGGGAAAATCGTCGGTACGATAATTGACAAAATTGGTATCGGCCCGGCCCTGGACAAAACGATTATAGGTGATGCCGTCAAATCATCGGGTATAACTACCGCCAAACTCTTTGACATCCTCGTACGATGGTTCATCTACATCATCTTCATCATGGCCGCGATAAACGTGCTGAAAATAGAGTTGCTCATCGACTTTATGAATAAGCTCGTCTTATACATCCCGCATCTCATTGCTGGTCTTCTCCTGCTGGTCATAGGCCTTATCCTCGTTGATTTCCTCATGGACTGGCTTGGCGAGCAACTAAAAACCCGTGAAGTCGGCTACGGCGATATTGTAGTACCCATACTTCGGGCGCTCTTCACCTTGCTGATCCTCACACTGGCACTGGATCAAATGCTCATTGACACCTCAATCATCTACACCTTCCTCGTGCCGCTGGCGTGGGGCCTTGGGATCGGTCTTGCCGTCGCATTAGGCATCGCGCTCGGCTGGGGAAGCAAAGACATCGTCGCGGATTACCTGAAAGAGAAATTGACAAAGGAGAAGTAACGAGCCATTCGTAACAATGAGGCTGAGATAGGTTCCGCAAGGGAATCTCTCTCAACTTCTTTTTTTATACTGTTCCACTATGAGCAGTGGATAGTAGCGTAACCAAAAGGAGGTGATAAAAATGGGACTAAAAGAGGAAGCAAAGAAAGTTGGTAGCAAACTGAAAGAAGACGTGGAAGACGTGAGCGCGGAAGCGATCCCCCAAAAAGTAGCGGAAAAAAAAAGACGACGTCATGAAGACGGTAAAAGAGAAGGTAAGCAAGTAGTAAACCTTCGTGCATTCGCAGGGTCTTCGTTGCGCACCCTGCGTCCTTCACAGCTCTCAGGAGGATCGAACGCTTGCTGGAAGTCGAACTCTGTTCCAGTGATACCGTTTATTGAAGCTACTGTAAGCTGTTATTCCGGTACTGGCACAACACAACAGCACACGTAACGAGAACCGACAACCAACGCTTTTTTGCACGAATTTAAGATATACAACGCACCGGCAGGGCCAGCCATCGTAGCGGCGTATCTATCTGAAAGAGCGGCTACAACCGGAAGCCAGGTAGGGCGCGCTATAGGGAGCACATGATCGTCCCCACTCCTTTTTTTCAGTGCTCCTCGTACTGGTGGGACGATTTTCAGGCTATCAGGCCACAGATTCAAATACTCGCACGCATTTCTTAGAGTTGGAATAAGAATAGAACCAGACGATGTTCATCGTGATTCCTGTTATCCTGCTCCTCATTATGCTCTCTTCCTTCTTTGCCGCTGCGGAAATGGCCTTCGTCTCCGTCAATCGCGTGAACGTGCGGGAGAAATCGGTCAGTGGTGAGAAGAACGCGCTGCTGCTCGAGCATCTGCTCGAAGAGCCCGATGAAGTGATCAGTGCCATTGTCATCGGGAACAATCTGGCGAACATCACCGCTTCGGTTCTCGCGGGCGCGGTCGCCACCGCGCTCGTGGGGCACATCGGGGTCGGGATCGCGACAGCGGTGATGACCCTGATCATCGTGATCTTTGGCGAGGCTGTTCCCAAAGCGTACGGGATCCACAACGAGTCCTTTGCATTTCGCGTGGCCCGGCTGCTGTACCTGGTCCATCGACTTTTTTTACCGGTCGTGAAGGTGTTTTCAGTCATTTCGGATGTCCTGCTCAAGCTGCTGGGCAAGGAGCACCGAAAGCGGGCGGTGGTGACCGAGGAGGAAGTGAAGACCTTGATCGCGCTCGGTGTCCACGAAGGCACGATCCAGAAAGATGAGCAGAAGCTGGTGGAGGAGATCTTTGAATTCGACGAGACGAAGGTGGCAGAGGTACGCGTCCCCTACGAGAAGGTCGTCAGCCTTCCTGAGTCAGGTACCGTCGCGGATCTCATCGCGCTGGCAGCGGAGACAGGCTACTCGCGGTTCCCGATCTACCGTGCAGATAAAGCAGATCTCGTGGGCGTGGTGCTCGTCAAGGATGCGCTCCTGAAGCCTAAGAGCGCACCGCTGACGGAGCTGATGCGTGATCTCCTCAGGATCTCGCCGGGCACAAAAGCGGACGATTTGCTGCGTGAGATGCAGCGGAAAAAGGTGCACATGGCAGTGATCCAGTCGCCGATGGGGAGACCAATCGGGCTCGTGACCCTGGAGGACTTAATCGAGGAAGTTTTTGGCGAAATACGCGATGAGCACGATCTAAAATGAGCGCCTTCCCTTTCGGAGGCCCGGCAATCGCGTGCTATCGTCAGGTATATAAACCTATACCGGTTTGTTTCCTGTAATGTACAAGCGCATCGTCATGATCGTTGATTCGGGCATAGAGCCGAAATTCGTGGCGAGTTACGCACTTCTGATCGCGCGCGCGGCAGGCGCGAAATTATATCTTGTTCCCGCGTTCCGTGATCCTGAGATCCCGGCAAACGTGTATGAAATTGAGCATCGAGCACATGAGGCGGGGGTCGAAACCGAGCAGCTCGCGGTCGAGACCGATCTGGTGCGCAGCGTGAATAAGCTGGTGCGGGACAAGCAGCTGGATCTTATTATCACGGGGCTCAGGGGCGAGCGCGACGGTCGGTTCTTCATCGGCACTCTTGGCCAGCGGCTCATGAAGCACGCTCAGGCCTCGGTCATCGGCGTACGGATCGTCAAGGCGCGACCAATTACGCACCACCGCAAACTGCTTGTTCCGGTCTCCAACCGAGACTACCACTTCACCGAGCGGCTCTTTCTCATCGCCACGCTCGCTCGCAGCCTGGAGCTCACGGTCTCGCTCTTTCGCTGCGCCAGAGAACCGGGCAGGTCGTATACCCGGGAGGAGAAGGAGGCGATCTTTCGCGAAAGCGAGGAGTACCTCACGCCCTTTATCAGCGAACTTCATGCAGGCGGCATACCGGCCGAGGTGCATGTGCGGGTCTGCGATAACGCAACAGATGGCATCCTTGACGAGGCCATGACTGGCCATTTTGACTTCCTGCTCGTCCGAGCGTTGAGGCGGAACGTGGTCAAGGAGTTTCTGGGACGCAATGAGATGGAAGAGATCATTCGGAGAACGCCGTCAAACCTCTTGCTCTGGAAGTCGCGGGAGTGATTGTGGCAAAAGAGAGAAGTAGAAGGGCAGCGATATCGATGGAAAAGTTAGACGATGTCCACGAGATTGCTATAGAAGCGGTCTTTGCAGCGCTGGAATCCTCACCACAGGGCGTGGCCGCGGCGGAGGTGCGGAACCGTTTCCGCTCCTTCGGCCCGAACGAGATCCAGGAGAAGCGACGGACTCCGCTTTCTATCAAGTTCCTCAAGCAGTTCTTCAACTTCTTCGCCATCCTGCTCTGGGTCGCCAGCGGACTCGCCTTTCTCGGTGAGTACTTATCGCCGAACGAGGGCAATCTGAACTTGGGGATCGCGATTGTGGCGGTGATCTTCATCAACGCGATCTTCACCTTTTATCAGGAATACAAGGCGGAACAGGCCGCGGAGGCGCTGAAACGGATGCTCGCGCCCGTAGCACGGGTAATCCGGGGCACGCAGGAGCGGGAGATTCCCGCACGCGAGGTGGTGGTGGGCGATGTCATGGTGCTCGCCGAGGGCGATCGCGTTCCCGCCGATGGGCGGCTCTTCGAGCAGTACGAGTTGAAGGTCAATAACGCGCCTCTGACCGGTGAGTCGATCCCGCAGAACCGGAGCACGGTGCCGGAGCGGGGTGAGCTGATCGAGTCGAGTAACACGGTCTTCTCAGGCACGACCGTCGTCTCCGGCTCGGGAAAGGCGGTGGTCTTCGCTACGGGCATGGGCACGGAATTCGGGAAGATCGCGGGGCTCACGCAGGAGATCAAGGAGGAAAAGACACCGTTACAGAAGGAGATCTCGTTCTTCATCCGCGTGATCTCGATCATTGCTATTTTGCTTGGCATCCTCTTTTTCTTCACGGGCTGGGTCATCGGCCGTGATTTCACCGCGAATTTCATCTTCGCCATCGGGATCATCATTGCGAACGTGCCGGAGGGGCTCCTGCCGACGGTGACCCTGACGCTCTCTATCGCCTCGCAGCGGATGGCGAAACGGAACGCGCTGATCAAGAGCCTCAACTCCGTCGAGACCCTGGGTTCGACCACGGTCATCTGCACGGATAAGACCGGAACCCTGACCCAGAACGAGATGACGGTCATCAAGCTCTTTGCGAACGAGCAGGAGTTCGCGGTTACGGGCTCGGGCTACCGGCCGGAAGGCGCGCTCATCGCCAACGGGCAGCCGGTACCAGACGCGGAAATGGGCGCGCTCGAGCCGTTCTTGAAGACCGCACGGTACTGTAACGATTCTGAACTCACCGTGAAGGAGGGCCGGCATGTGATCATTGGCGATCCCACAGACGGTGCACTGCTCGTGCTCGCGAAGAAACTCACGAATGCAGCGGCACTGGAGGCGGAGGAGGAAGAGCGGCTCTTTGAGCTGCCCTTCAGCTCCGAGCGGAAGATGATGAGCACCATCACCCGTGGTGAGCGCGGTACGGCAGTTGCGTATGTAAAGGGCGCGCCGGAGTCGGTGCTCTCGCTCTCGACGCGGATCTTGCAGGGGGGCGAGGAGCAGCTGCTGTCTGTAGCCGATAGGGTGCGGCTCGAGGCCGTTGCGGAAAGCTTCGAGAAGGACGCACTGCGAACGATCGCACTGGCGTACCGGGAAGTGCCGGTGCAGGAACGCTACAGCGCGGGAGAGGTGGAGCATGATCTGGTCTTCCTCGGACTCGCGGGGATGATCGATCCACCGCGCGCTGAAGTGCGGGAGGCGGTGCAGAAGTGTAAGCGGGCGGGTATCAAGATCGTGCTGATCACCGGTGATAACGCGCTCACCGCGGAAGCGATCGCGCGCGAGGCGGGTGTCATTGAGGGTGACCCGGTGATCGTCGAGGGCGCGGACCTCAACCGCATGAGTAAGGGCAAGCTGAAGGCGATCCTGGGGAACCCGGAGATCATCTTCGCGCGGAGCGCGCCGAAGAACAAGCTGGATATTGTAAAGGCATTAAAAGAGATGGGTGAGGTCGTGGCGGTCACCGGTGACGGCGTGAACGACGCGCCCGCGCTGAAGGAAGCGGACATCGGGATCGCCATGGGCGCGGGCACGGATGTTGCCAAGGAGGCCTCGGACGTCATCCTGATCGACGATAATTTCAAGAGTATTGTAGACGCGGTAATGGAGGGGCGGACGGTCTTTGACAACATCAAGAAGTTCGTCACGTACATTCTCACGAGCAATGTCCCGGAGATCGTGCCGTTCATTGTGTACGTGCTCTTCCGCGTGCCTTTACCGCTGACCGTGATCCAGATCCTGGCGATCGACCTGGGCACAGACATGGTGCCGGCCATCGCGCTCGGTGCCGAGCCACCGGAGGCGGACATTATGGAGCGCCCCCCGCGGTCGCGGAAGGAGCGGATACTGACCGTACCGATACTGCTCAGATCCTACGGCTTTATTGGTCCCATTGAGGCCGCGGCAGGGCTGCTGGGCTACTGGTGGGTGCTGCGAGCGGGGGGCTGGGTGCGTGGTATGGAGCTGTCCTTCACCGACCCGCTCTACATCAAGGCCACGACCATGTGCCTGGCCGCGATCATCATCTGCCAGATCGCGAACGGGCTGCAGTGCAGGAGCATCAGGAATTCGGTCTTTACCATCGGGTTCTTCAAGAACAAGGCACTCTTTATCGGGTTCGCAACTGAGTTGCTGCTCATCTTCGGGTTCGCGTACTTCTTCTTCTTCCAGCGATTCCTGGGCACGGGCCCACTGGAGTTGAAGCACTGGCTCTTCTTCATACCCTTCGCGATCCTCATCTTTGTGCTCGAGGAGATCCGGAAGTGGCTAAAGAGAAGACTTGAGCGGAAAGAAACGGAGAAGGGTAACTCGCCAGCCAGAACAACTAGCTCATAAAACCGTTGATTGGTCACTACATCAAAGGATTTTATCTTAGTTTTAAATAATCTTCAACCGGGAGTTCTATATCCTTTAAATTCTTCTTAATCAATCCTCTTGGAAAATCGTCCCCTGAATGTAGCGGAATAGTCGTTGTTCTACCATATTCATGTCTCCAAACGGTGTGACTACCTTTCCGGTGAACCATCACAAATCCCCATTTTGCGACAATCTTACACATATCTTCGCCAGAAATTAGCGGTAATTTCATAGGTGTCTCTGTAAAATTAGAACTTAATAAAGGGCGTTTACGTGCTGTTATATCCGGCAACGAGCGCCAACTTAATCCCATCTACACTTCTAGCTCTATCTCTTGGATACCTGCGAATCTAGTGTAACGTTTCTTATTTATCATACCACTAAACATACGCCATTAACCCACCTGGAATCTCGTCCATTTTATATTCCCATTTGAAAACCACAGGCATTTGATTTATCTCATCGACATATTTGAGAATACGCTCCTTGAGTTCTGCTTTTGACGAAACTCGTATGCCCCTGAGGAAACTTCTTGTCATTTTGCTGAAGAAGCACTCAATAATGTTGAGCCATGAGGCGTGCTTTGGCGTGAATACAAAAGAGAAGCGATTTGGTACCGTTAATAGATAGTCTCGAGTCTCTTTAGAGGTATGCGCTGAATGGTTATCGAGCGTTATCACGAGTTTGATCTCGGGTGGAAATACGCTATCCAAATATTTAAGATATTCGATGAATTCCGTACTGCGGTGTCTGTCAAAGACTTTGACATAAATCTTCCCCGTGAGCAAATCAATGCTCGCCAACAGAGAGAGCGTTCCATAACTTTTATACTCATAATCTCTGCTTATACCTGGATACATTCCGGGTATCGGCGCTAAATCAGGGGCAACGTTTCCTATTGCCTGTATTCCTGGCTTTTCATCATAGGAAATATACGCTGTAAGCATCTCTTCTCCATTATTTGCTTTATCGCGCAGAATTTCTACCTGTTTATAGGTGTGGAGAATCGCCGCGCTCTTGATTTTAAACTCAGGATCACGACGTTCAATATATCCAGAGATCTTATGGGGTTTGATATTGCTTTTACTCAATATCTTTGAGACTGTCCCTCCAGAAAGTCGGTATAACTCTGGAAAGCCTTGCTCGAAACAATTCTCTCGTATATGCCTCGTCAAAGCCCGATTTGTCCAGAGTTCGGAAGCATAGCCATAATCTTTTGGTTTTGAGCACGCTAAGGAGATTATCCATGCCCGTGCCTCGGATGAAATACGCCTAGGTCTCCCCTTCCGGTGAAGGTCCTCAAATGCTACGTTGACACCAAATGCGAGTGCTTTATCAATCGTCCGCTCTACCTTCTTGCGGTTCGTGCCAAGACTCCGCGCAATGGCCGCGATTGTATCTCCCTTATGATACCCAAGCATCATCTTAGCACGCTCAACCGTTCTGAGGGGCATAGTCCTAGATTGACTGGCAGATCTCAAAATCTCAAGCTCCTCATCGCTCACCTTTAATTTAGGCTTCTTGCTAACGAATGGCATAAAATGCGGTAAGGGACTGCCCCCATATAAATGTTACCCTGTTATTTTGGAAATCTTACACTAGTAACGGGAAATTCCTGTTCTTCTGCTCGAAAAGCATCGAGATGTGTTTCAATTGCCTCTTTCAGATTCGCCATGAGTTCGTCGAGCGTCTTCCCATAACAATAGCAGCCCTTTACTGCAGGAACAGTACCAATAAAAACGCCATCCTCATCTTTCTCGATTACCACGATAAAGCGTTGCTTTGTCATGTACCTACACGAATAACAATGGTTTTTATGTTACTTTAAGCCTATTGGCCTTCCCCCCCCGTAGAGTACAAAAGGAAGCGGCTCAAATTTTGAAGCGCGGGTAGAAATTGGCGGAGGAAAAAGCGGAGACATTGCCACCTTAGCTGGTGGAGCATGAATGCTTGCACCAGATCCATCTGAGCTTAAAAGAGCAAGCTTTGGTCATTTTCGAGGAAGGGGGTGGTAATCTTCAACAGCGAGCAGAGCCATAATCCTTTACAACTTCTTATCACGTAGCGGTGGTGGTGGTGGTCTGATGCAGACGGAGCGTTACGATCTCGTGGTGGTCGGTGCGGGACCTGCAGGCAGTTCCACGGCGAAGACGGCTGCGGAGCAGGGCCTTGATGTGCTCTTGATCGAGCGGAATGCGGAGATCGGCGTGCCAGTGCGGTGCGCGGAAGGTGTGAGCAAAGAGATCGAGCAGTTCGTCGAGATCGACCAGCGGTGGGTATGCACAGCGCCACGTGGCATGATCCTCTACGGCCCGGATGGCACCGCGATTGTGCTCTCCGTGGCAGACGGAACGGAGCTAGGCTACGTCGTTGATCGGCGGCTCTTTGATAAAGCACTGGCGCAACAAGCAGCGCACGCCGGCGCGGAGGTACGTGTAAAGACGCGCGCTTCTGGACTCATCAGGGCGGATGGCGGTGTGAACGGAGTCTACGCAACCACAACCGGCGAGCCGGTGCGTATCTGCGCGGATGTGGTTGTGGGCGCAGACGGTGTGGAATCGCAGATCGGTCGCTGGGCCGGGCTGGATACGTGTTTACCGCTATCGGAAATCGCGATCTGTGCGCAATATCTCATGTGCAATATCACGGTCAACACCGCTTTTTATGAAACGTACTTCGGCAGCGCCATCGCTCCGAAAGGCTACGCGTGGATCTTCCCTAAGGGTCCGGATAGCGCGAATATTGGCCTGGGTATCAGCGGCGATATGTCAGGTGAATCGCGTCGCGCACGTGATTATCTCGATGTGTTCGTTTCCACGCGGTTCCCTGAGGGCACCATTCTCGCGAAGAGCTATGGCGCGGTGCCGCTGAGCGGCCCGGTCTACGAGACGGTCGCCAACGGCCTGCTTCTGGTTGGCGACGCCGCACGACACGTGAATCCCGCCAATGGCGGCGGCATCCTCCAGGCACTCCAGGGTGGCGCGATTGCAGGCGAGGTCATTGCGAACGCGATTCGTGCGCGAGACGTCTCCAAACGGGGTTTACAGGGTTACGAGAAGCGGTGGCGGCGCGAATTCGGGAAAGTCCTGACTGCGGGCCTGCGGCTGAAGCAGGTTCTGACGCGGTTGGATGACCCTGCACTCACCCAGTTCTTTCACTCTCTGGGCGGTGAGATCATGGTCAAGGAGTATAGCGAGCGTGCGTGCATGAAAGAGCTGCTCATCAGGAAGAATCCGCGGGTGCTGGTCAGTCTTTTGCGCTTGCTCTTTTGATTGAGGTCGTGGCCGGAATCCGCTGGTTACCCGAGTACGAATGCCAGGAGCGGAATGAGCCCTACGAGCGTCATAAGGATGATCAGGGGTGGCACGATCTCACTGACCGCTTTCTCATGGATGTCCTCGTCCTTTGTCTTTGTTGCCTGCTGTAGTGGTCGGACGATCTTATACGCCAGGGGAACGATTACAAGCATGGCGATTCCGATCGGATTGGGAATAAATCCAAATCCCCAGAGCAGAACGCTGATAATGGCACAGAGTATAACCGCCCATATTGAGATAGCCCCCGTCGCTCGTGATCCGAACCGAACGGCCATTGTCTGTCGCCCAATTGCCTTATCTGCTGGGGCATCGGGGATGGCAAGGAGCGCGGCGGCAACAGCCATAGCGAGAAAGGTCGGGGTACTGACGAGCCACGGTACTGGATCGGTCCAGATCCCGGTCTGGAGAAGAAAACCGGCAACCACCGTCGCGGGACCGCTCATAAGGCCATCCGCGAGTTCTCCCCAGGTCCGGTAGCTCAATTTCAGCGGTGGCGCGGTGTATCCCCAGCCGAAGAAGAGGGCGACCGCAGCCAGAACAAGAAGATACACTGTCGGAATATGCGGTGTCGCACGAATGAGCAGCGCGCCAGCGCCTAAGAGCACCACGGCTATCAGGACAATACCGATCCTCACTTCCCTGAAGCTCAGCCTCCCCTCCACGAGCATACGTGAGCCTGCATTGAACGGCCCGACATTCAGGTTGATCCGATCAGAGGGGTAGTCGAAATACTCATTGATGAAGACCGTATTCAGCTCGATGAGCAGGAGGCAGAGATAACCAAGCGCAAAGACCGTGCCGTTGAAGGTTTGATACTGCGAATAGGCGATGGCCGCGCCGAGACTGTAGGTGATCAACGCCCAGTAATACATCGTGCACCGGGACAGGGTGAGCCATGCAGTGACTTTCTCTTTAACGCGCATGTTTCGTTCGTCTCTGTACTGAAGAGCGGTGGAAGGGCTATAAAAAACTTCGTACCACCGTGCACGCTCTGCCACCGTGCTTATAAGAAGAGGTCGCGCAATTTCATGACCGCCTGGCTCCCGCGAAAGGATCGGGGGATGATTCGAATCTTCCCGGTCTGTTCATCATGCTTAAATCGCGCGGCATCGCGGTTCCGGAGTAGGTAGAGTATTTCGGCATGCTCACCCCGAACGATCACATCGGGGTCTTCATGCAATCCGGGCTGTAATGAAATGGAGCCGCCACGCAGAAAGTGGAAGTGGTAGCATTCCGTCTCGGTCTGGAAATTCAAGACGAGTGGCATTAAGAGGTTATAAAAGAGCGCTTTTATCGCTCCGGCGGGCCCCGAAAGCTCCTGCTCCACCTTGCGCTCCGCTTCTACCACGATCTCATCCAACAATCCCCGCAACGTTTCCATTTATATCGTGTTCCCGCCCTGGTCGGGTGGTCAGTCAAGCAGCCGATCACGACAGCATGCGTGAGAACAAACTGATCATAAAGAGCGAGTAGAGCAAGAGAAATACGATCCCTTCACGGCGTGTGATCTTCCACCCGGTCCTGATAAAGATCAACAGGAGCACGCTCATGAAGATCATAAACGGCGCGTTGTAGATTATTGATGCGCGGACCACGGTGATCGGTGAGACGAGCGCTGCAACACCCGCGACCAAGAAGATGTTCGCGATGTTCGAGCCGATCACGTTGCCGATCGCGATGTTCCCGTAGCCCTGCCGAGCAGCCGATACTGTCACGCCCAATTCAGGTAGCGAGGTCCCCACGGCGATGAGGCTGATGCCGATCACCGTCTTGGGGATATCAAAGAACTCCGCAAAGAAGACCGCTTCGCTGACCAGGAAGCGCGCGCCGAATACCACCGCGAGTCCACTGAGCAAGAGCACGGCGAAATCCCTGAGCAGGCCGGAGCGTGGCACTTCCGTGAGCTCCTTTTCAGACCGCGCACGATTCCGGGCTTTGTGGTTGAAGAATGGGCCCAGGCCTTTTTTAATGGTGATGAAATACTCGAACTTGAGGAAATAGCTGAGGAATTCGCTGAACGCCCGAGTGTCCTCTTCGCTGAATTTCGACTTGATCTCGAAGAGGAAGACGGCATAGGCCACATAGAGCAGCAGAAGGAGCATCGCCTCGAACCGCGAGATCACGCCGTTGAAGCTGAAGAGATAGAAGAGTAGAGCGGCAAAGAGCATGATGTAGCCATCGCGCTGCAGCATCTCCCGCCGCGTCATTATTACGGTGAGAAGTGCGCCGATACCCACGATCAGGCCGATATTAGCGATGTTTGAGCCGACAACGTTACCGACGACGATGTCGCTCTCAGCTTTGAGTGCGGCGAAGATCGAAGAGGCAAGCTCAGGCAGGGAGGTGCCCACAGCCACCAGGGTGAGCCCGATCACGAACTCGGAGACGCCTAATTTCTTGGCGATCGTTGCTGCAGCTTCGACGAAGAAATCCGAGCCCTTCACGAGCAGAACCAGCCCCAGCGCGAACATGAGGATGCTAAGGAGTACCATTGACAATAATCCCCGTGCCTGTTTACCGTTTGAGGCGTCTCGCATTTATTTTTATCAACTCACCCGTCAGGATGAGGGCGGTTCGCTAAAGTGCTCAGATAGCTGTGCGCTGGTAAAGATACCACGCGAGGAAATAGGCCAGAGTGCGCCGAGAAAGACCATGCTATCCAGTTTGGTGAAAGTCCAACCTGAGGAACGGCTAGCCACCACCTCAGAACTGAACCCTGCATCCAGTCCGGTAACGGGCTGTGATGAAGCCAGGGGA
>DSCO01000046.1 GCA_011049045.1 Methanomicrobia archaeon
CGCACGGAAGACGAATCACACGGAGGAGGCCTGTGACCGCTATATCAAAGCCTACAAGAAAGTGCAAAAGTTGAGCGAGAAGATGGAGCCCGCGGAGATCGCTCGGACCCTGGAGATGGGGGTATCCCTGGTGAAGGAGTACCTAAGCCTTATAAACGAGGAGGTGAATTGATGTTCGAAGCACATACCGGTAAGGGGGGATACCTATCGGTCAAATGGGCGTTTAGTAAATTATAGGGTGATTTAGTAAGGGTGTTTTTCAAAATCCTCAGTATTTATGTCGATCCTCGTAGAGCTGGAGAAAGATATCGAGGAGTTACAGGAAAAGGTAAAAGAACTGGAGGAGCGGAGTACCCACTCCTCAGATAGTTAGTCAGAACTGAGTTCAGGATCCGTTAACCTTGAACGTGCCTTTACTTTGGTACGAGTCCCTCAAAGGTCTTTGTTACGTCGCCCAGTAGCTTCTTCTCTTCGGTACTCAGGTTCGGTGATACCTGCAAACCTTTCAACACGCCGATTGCCTCGATCGTCTTGTTAATCTGCTCTGCAGGTGTTACCTGCTCCGCTGCTTTCTTCGCTCGCTTCGTTGCACGCTTGTGCTTCATCCTTACATGCCGTGCCAGATCAAGGGGCTTCTCGAACTTCTCACCACAATATTTGCATTTATATTCTGCCATAATAGCACGACATAGATCGCGTCTATATAAATATAGTTGCTATTTTATCTCAAATTGGCATCTGAAACCACTTTGGAAAGTAGTAAAGTAAGAGCAACTTATCGTCTACCTCGTTAAGGTCACCTTTTACAGTCAGCTTACTTACTTGGTTCTTGGCTATATTAAGCCCCACAGCAGAAAAATACCCGCCACTAGTAAGAAAAGAGGCTGAGAAGAACCACTCAGTATTTCCTATTGGCATAGATATATCATTGTTTCACAATATTCGCCGCTACACGTGACGGGGTCCAATTCGTCTCCTTGTGCAGCGAGCACCGTGATCGTTGCGATCACTGCCAGATTCCTCTTACTTTTTCTCTTCCTGCTTCAAATATCCTAAAAAAGAGCTCCGTACCTGCTCACGGGGACATAACCAATGCACACTAAGATAACCCCGTCCGATGCACTACTACCTCCGGGAGCACTCGCGACAGCCGCACGTAAGACAGTACCCCGGCGGGCTAAGGGCAAGGTGGTCGTTTCGTGGACCGGTGGCAAGGACGGCTGTTTTGCCGGTTACCAAGCGCTGCTGAACGGCTTTGAGGTCACTTATCTCTTGAATTTCAAGGATCTGAAGAAGGCCGCACCGCATAACCTGAACAAGGACTTATTGTTCGCGCAATCAGAAGCGATCGGGATCCCTTTGCTGTACAGCGGTTTTGTCTCCTTTGAGGCTGAATTCAAGAGGGTGGTCCGCGATTTGAATTCGAGCGGTGCCGGAATAGATGGTGCGGTATTTGGCCATATAGCCATGCATGAGCATCTGGTGACCAGGATTTGCGCTGAGTTGGGCCTGACCCTGTACGTGCCGTTCTGGAAACATAATACCGAGCAGCTCCTGAGCGAGTTCATAGACGCGGGCTTTGAGGCGATCATCGCAAGCACGAAGGCCGATATGCTCGGTGAGGTCTGGCTGGGCAGGAAACTGGATAGCGATTTTCTGCATGATCTCCGAAGCATGAAGCCGACCATCGATCCCTGTGGCGAATACGGCGAATTCCATACGTTTGTCATTGACGGTCCCCTCTTTAAGAATCGCATAGCGATACATGAGACCGAGAAACGCCTGGAGAACGGGTATTGGTTCCTCGATATCACCGACTATTCGATCGAACGTAAAGCATGCTGAGGCCTGAGGTCGTGGGAAGGTCTAAAAAGGAAACAGCTAAGAAATAATCAAAGGCAAGTGGTTGTTGGGCGTATGAGCGGATCGAGCGCGCAGTATATTTATTGTGAATGAAAAAGGACAGTAGACGGCTGTGGTTCTCGATATCAAAGAGTACGAAGCAGTGCTTGAGGATCTCGATGACATTACCATTGTCGCCGAACGTCGTGAAGAACCGACCATCTATTTAGAAACACTCAAAAACAGACTCAAGACAGAGGGGCTCCTTTAAAATCTTCTGGAAGACCTCTGCAGAACGCGACTTACGGAATATCGACGTATAGTACATCCCTCGCATTATTAAAGCGATTGCAGTACTCTCTCTGCGCAAAGAACGGTCATTTACACTCGTACATGAACCCCGCTCTCCCGCAAATACCGCTTTACCTCCTGAATGGAATACTCCTTGTAATGGAATATTGACGCCGCGAGCGCTGCGGACGCTTCTGTTGTTTCGAACACGGCTTTCATGTGCACGGGTAACCCGCACCCGCCTGATGCGATCACGGGAATGTTCACGCAGTCGCAGACCGCTTGCGTTAACTCGAGATCGAACCCGTCCTTCGTGCCGTCCCTGTCCATGCTCGTGAGCAGTATCTCACCAGCACCCCGCTCCTCGACTTCCTGCGCCCATCGCAGGGTGTCAACGCCTGTGAACTTCCTGCCGCCGTAGTAGGAGCACTCGAACCAGCAGGCGCCTTCGGGCGTCTCGATGAGCGCTCTGCCATTCTCTGTTGCTGCCTTCAGCTCCGCAGCCGTCTGCACATACCGCCGTTTCGCATCGATCGCTACCACGCACGCCTGACTGCCGAAGATGCGCGCAATATCGTTCACCCGCTCGTGCTTGAGCAGCGCTGCGGTATTGATCGAGACTTTATCTGCACCCGCGTTGAACATCCTGCGCGCGTCCTCCACGCTACGAATCCCACCGCCGACGGTCAGCGGTATAAACACGTTGCTCGCGGTCTTCGCGATCACGTGCGCCATGGTCTCTCGCCGTTCATGCGACGCTGTTATATCCAAAAAGACGAGTTCGTCCGCGCCCTGCTCGTCGTACTCCCGGGCCAGCTCCCAGGGGATGCCCGCGTACGTGATGCGCTGGAACTCGATCCCTTTGACCACTCTGCCTCCCGAAAGCGCCAGATCGCAGTCCAGACAGGGTATAATTCGCTTGGTTAACATCGCAGGTTAGTTACGTGCCGTGAGCGATAGCGGCGAAGTTGTGTAAGATGTGCAATCCTTTTTCCGACGACTTCTCAGGGTGGAACTGCACCCCAAAGAGCTTATCTCGCTGCACCACCGCTGCCAATGCCCCGCCGTATTCGACCGATGCCATGACACGGGCAGCATCGCGCGGCACACAGTGGTACGAGTGCACGAAGTAGAAGTAATCGTGCTCAGTGATACCCTCAAGCAGTGGGGTCGGTCGCGGTATCGTGAGGTTGTTCCAGCCCATATGCGGCACTCGCACGGTCTTCGGCAGCCGCACCACGCGCCCCGGGATCAATCCTAACCCTGTTTCAGAGCCCTCCTCGCTTGCCTCAAAGAGGAGCTGCATCCCCACACAGATGCCAAGGACGGGCATGCCGGATTCGATGCACTCGATAAGGATGGCGGCAACCGACCTGAAACTGCGTGCGCAGTCGTCGAACGCGCCCACGCCCGGTACAATAATCCCGGCCGCATCCTTCAGGCGCTCGACCTTATTTGGGGTAACGAGCAGCGGCTGAGCGTGCACGTGCTTCAGCCCGTTATAGATGCTGAAGAGGTTCCCGATCCCGTAGTCGACGATCGCGATCATGCTGAGTTTGAGGACACTAACCGTTATTCTAACGTAGGGCTAGAAATACCGTTTTCTCGTTCGGCGCACCTCCTGGAGTGTGCGGATCCGACCTTCACTTCACCAGCGACTCACGGAGCATGTCTAAAACCACGGGAAACGGTTGGCGGTCCACGAATTCAGGTGGTAAGCCCAGGCTCCTCGCGAGCTTTAGCACCTCGTGCTTGTTCAGCTTCCGTAACGGCTCAACGATCGTTAATCCGTTCCGTCTCGAGTCGATCAGTCGAATCTCTTCAAAGAGGTCATCAGGTAGCTCGACGCCCTCCTCTGTCCTCACCACATCTGCCGCGGTCGTGCCCTGTACCAAATACATCGCCTTCTCCTCGCGCACCACGCGGCCGAGGACCGAGTAGAATGCGTTTTGATACACTCTTCTCAGCTCCTCACGTTCAGTAATGCCGTTCAATGCGTTATCGAACTCCATTGCGGCATCGACCGTTCTGATCTGCATGGCGCTCATCTCGAAAAAGCCGGTTATACGCGCTACCTCATCCCCCCGCATCAACCCATCGGCGATCAATACGGCCAACATCCGCTTTCCAATCGCGCGATGCGTCACTACGGCAGCAAGCGTGGTATCAACACCACCGGTTACCGCGATGACCGCTTTTCCCGCACCCAGTTTCTTCTGAAGCTCCTCCACTTGCTCCTCTACAAATCGCTCTGGAATGAACATTTTTGTTCTTCCTCCTCTTCTCTTCTCGATTTCACGCTTCATTTGAGCAAGATCCCTTCCATCAGATCCTGCTCAACTTCATGGAGCATCGGCACGCCCGTGACCTCGGCCGCAAGCTCACTGAGCGCGGCAAGGTCGCTCCGATCGATCAGATCCAGCTTGAACTTCCGCGTGCCGGCGAGCAACTGCTTCAAGCCGAGCCCCAGCCGCTCGCTGAGATACGTGTACACACCCAGGGTAGACCACGGTATTTCCCTACCCAGTTTATCGCCGTATGCCGCCCTGAGCGTGTCGGTGGTGATAAAGAACTTCTCCGGGCTGTTACCGTATTTATTGGCGAAATCACGCGGCAATCTACCTTTCGCGGCGAGTTCCGCGAAATAGCAGGCCTTCATCGCGGCCGTAAGTGGTGCGCGCGCCATGGTGATCGATTTAACGAACGGCCTGTTCCCCACGAAATTGCCCAGTGCGAGCGCCTTGAACATCTGTGTCTCATTGACGAACCCCCCAGCCATACTTATATCAGGCACGTATCGTCCCGCACGTTCCAGGATCTGCGCACACCGCAAGACCTGCGCCTCTAGATATACGGTCGGCGTGCTCATCTCGTTCATCATTGGCACCGGACTCATGCCGGTGCCGCCACCGGCGCCATCAAAGGTAATGTAATCCACCTTTGCCTCCGAGGCCACGTGCATCGTCCATGCTACATCCACCGGGCGGTACGCCCCGGTCTTGATGGTAACGTACGTGGTGCCAATCTCGCGCAGCCAGTCAACGTCGTCGATGAAATCCGCCTCGTCGGGGAAGCCGACGCGGCTGTGCCGTTCAAAGGTCTTGAAGAGCCCGTCTCTGAAGGCTTCCTGGACCACCGCATCCTCGGGATCGGGCAACACGTAATAGCCTCGCTTCTTCAGCTCAATCGCACGGTCGAGCGAAGAGACCCGTATCTCGCCACCGATCGCCTTCGCACCCTGTCCCCATTTCCGCTCGATGATGTTCACCTCCAAGTTCGAGATCGCGTACTCATCCACCCCGAACCGCTGATCCTCGACGTTCGTCTGCACCGCGATCTCGCCATACGTGCCGTCCCAGTACTCTTTGAACAGTCTCACGCGCCGTTCCAGCTCCGGCGATTTCGTTATCTTGCCGTTCGTGAATACCGCGTTCTTGTCCACGCCGCAGACGTTCTCACCCACAATGACGATGATGCCCGAGAGCGCGGCACCGATAGCGAGCGCATCCCAGTTGTTCCGGCCCACATCGGTGGAGCCGAACGCGCCGCTCGCCAGGGGCAGTTTGAGCGGAATCCCGCCGATATTAGATTCGATATCCACATTATGGAACAGCGCGACATCAGGGTCAGGCGCGATCCCTTCGGCACCGCGCAGCCGGGAGAGGATATTGAAGTCAGACCAATCCAGCCCGTAACTCTTGTTCGACGATGCGGTACTCCAGCCAAACTGCTCTGGCTCAGGATACAACACCTCCCGACCCCTGAACGCGGACTTTCCCACTTCACACAGTACGGTACACTCCTTCACACAGATCGGGCACATGCCGCTCTGCGTGTTCACGTCCCTTCTCCTCACGGATGTTCCCGTGGTCGATCTCGCATTTGCATAGATATCAGACATGTTACTTACCTCACACCTCCTCGATTTTGCAGAGTGAACGGGAATGGATTCGTCAAACACGCGGCACAAAGCTCCATCTGGTCCCGCATCTGCCCATAATTCCGCGTCTTCTTCTTAAACGCGAACTGCTCGACCTCCTCTATCTCGTCCGCACTGAGCCGTCTCGTTTCTATCGTCCCGGCAAGCGCGGACGCGCAGACGAGCTCCTTGCCTGTCCCAGTGCGAATGATCACGGTCGTCCAGCCATCAGGCGAGCCCACCGAGCCCGCGGAGATATCCGCGAGCTGCGAGGAGGCATCTTCACAGATCTTACAGGTATCGCGTGTGCAGCGCTCAATATCCCTGAGCGGGATACTGATCTCTCGGTCCCGGGCAACCACCGTGAACTTCCCCTGCGCGACGAAGAAGCGCTCCACGGTTCGGATATCAACGCCTTCTTCTTCTGCGAGATAGCGAACCAGCTCACGATGCCAGAACGCTTCAGTGCTGAAGACGCCGATCAAGAGCTTCACACGGTCTAATTCCAGAGCAGGGTCACGCAACGCCTGCAATCTGCGCACCGCCTCAATATTGCACCCGGTGCCCACCATTGCGATCCGCTCGTAGCCGCGATCGATCGCGTTCCAGACGCCCTGAACGGACGGGCAGGCAGTATATTTCGGGCCGCGGCCGAGGAGCACGGCTTCAGGCGTGGTCGCGACAAAGGGTGTTGCTTTCCAGTCATCAGTTCTCGTCGCCACCACTGCGGCGTCAATAAAACCGTTTCGTAACGCCTCGTAGAGCAGAGCAGTAATGACACCGCCATCCTTGCCCATTCCCCGAATACTCGCTTCGGTTGCTCGTGCGCGAATGATATCGGTGTAATAGCCGAGGATTCGCCGCTCAGGCGAGGATGCGCCGGGACTGAAATCACAGACGCCGTATTCCAGCCGCGGGCATTCCTCCTCACACAACCGGCAGGCGGCGAACGAGCGAGGACAGAAACTGAAACAGAACCCTTTCGATGTCGTGCCCCCACAGCCCTTCTCATAGACTGCCTCATCATCTCGATACTTCTCGAACTCCGGTACAAACGCGGCACAGGCGCCGCAATAGCAGCAGATCGGGAAGTCTCTCTGATCAGTTTGAACCTCACCAGCTCCTCGTTTCGTATTTGCCATTTTCTCCTTAATTACATTTTTGAACGGAGCATTATTATCAGTATTTGAGAATTTTTAAGCGTAATTAGGGCTTCTTCAGAAAAAGTATGAATACCATTATCTAGGTGGACGGAACATAGTTAGTAACGAGATGACCGCACCAGAGCGAATCACGGTGGCGATGGATGACGAGACCTTCATGATGTTCAAGAAGCTACAGGAGGTGCTGGGGATCTCACAGAGCGAGCTCGTTCGCCAGGCAGTGAAGTTTTATAGCAAGTATCGCGTGCTCATCGAGTCCATGGAGGACAAGAAGATGTACACCCATGCCGAGATGCTGAAGGTCGGCGAGCACGTGATCGTGGATATTGATCACTGGCTCCTTTTTCTCAGGTTCATGGAGACGCACCCGGATAAGGAGCAGTTCTGGGAGTTGAACAAGCCGATCTATGAGGCACATGCCGAGTTCTTCAAGCACAAATCGTATGGTGTCGAGGACGTACTCAAACGACTCGAGGCCTGCAATTACTATACCCTGAACCAGGTATCCAGGAACGATTATACCCTGATCCTCAGCTCGGACGTGCTCAAGAAGTTTGTCAAGACGCTCCTGGAGGAGACGTTCCGTGGCATGGGCTTCACCGTGGAGCTAAAGGAGGACTTCGCCAAACTGCGGGTGAAGGTCCTGTCAGAGGCGCCAAAGGAGAAAGGACGGAGCTAAAAGAAGTTCTGGTTCCGTCTTGTCTCTGCGGGCTCTTCTTTTCTTTATACCCCCGCCCCAACCGTGTTCATGACATTGTCCGCATCCGTCCCTGTAGGCCGGTTACACGAGGTCAAGGAAATAGTGATGGAGCCTTCGGTCTTCAGTGAGTTCGGGATGGAACGCGAGTGCCAGTACTTTCCCCTGCTGCGCGGCAACGATCTGTCCCTCGACGGTTGCCAGGACCGTAACGTCTTCGCCCGTGCGGGTGATTGCGGGAGCCCGGATGAAGACGGCGGGAAACGGCTCCTCGAGGATACTCATCGAGAGTAATATCTCAAACGATTCCCGCTGCCGTCCAAATGCGTTTCGTTTTACGGTTATGTCCATCACGCCGAGCAGTGGCTGACCGGTTCGTGCAATCCCCGCATCGCCCGTGGTCGCCAGCAGCACGAGACCCGCGCAGGTGCCCAGGATCGGGATATCGTGCACCTCAACAGCCGTTACTATCTCCTCACCGATACCTTCGCGCTGCATGAGCCGTCCGATGGTGGTGCTCTCGCCGCCCGGGATCGCCAGCGCATCGCAATCCGCAACAAACCCCTGGTGCTTTATCAGCACCACCTCGCCGCGCTCGCCGCGCTCGGCTAACGCCTTCTCGAGCGCACTGACGTGCTCTGCGACGTTTCCCTGGATTGCGATTACACCGATCTTCACGGGCATCGTTTCTCTTTTACCATCCCGTAACCGCGTACCTCCGGTTACGTAGTATATCTGTTCAGCGTGTCAAAGAAGCTCTGCTCGGTATCCCACGGACCCGGACTCGCCTCAGGATGGTATTGCACGCACTTCAGACCGAGATACTTATTCTCAAAGCCCTCCACCGTGTTGTCGTTCGCATTGATCTGCGTGAGTTCTGCATGCCCCATGAGCGAGTCGTGATCCACGGCGAACCCGTGATTCTGTGCGGTGATGTATACACGGCCGGAGGTGAGCTCCTTCACTGGCTGGTTCGCGCCGCGGTGCCCGAACTTCAGCTTATACGTATCGCAGCCGAGCGCGAGCGCAACGATCTGCAGCCCCAGGCAAATCCCGAAGATGGGCCGCTCGCCCAGGAACGACGTAACGAGCCGCATTGCATGCTCGCCACGCTTGGGATCGCCCGGCCCGTTGGAGAGCAGTAGCGCATCAGGTTCCACCGCCCGGATCTCAGATTCACCAGCGGTCGCCGGGAATACGAAAACGTGCCAGTTCCGCTTCGCCAGGTTCTTCAGGATGCTGCGCTTGATGCCCAGATCGAGCACCGCGATTCGTTTCGCATCTGCTTTCCCCACTATCTCGTATGCGTGCTGACAGGAGACCTCAGCGATCAGGTCGCGTTCCGAGATGTCCGGTTGCGTTCGCGCACGTTCCAGTACCGCTTCTGTTTCCACCGCGCTTCCGACCTGCAAGCAGGCTTTCATCGTGCCGTATTCGCGGATCTTGCGTGTCAGCATCCGGGTATCGAGCTCGCTGATCCCTGGCACAGCCTCAGCTTCCAAAAATGCCGCGAGGCTGCGCGTGCTCCTGTAATGTGAGGGCGCGTCGCACTGCTCTCGAACCACAAAACCCTCGACCTTTATACCGTCCGACTGGAAGTTCGCCCCGCTTACACCGTAGTTCCCGATGAGCGGGTAGGTGAGCATGAGGATCTGGCCTTTATACGAGGGATCGGTCAGCGCCTCTTCATAGCCCGTAAAGGGTGTTGCAAAGACAAGCTCGCCAATCGCGGTTCCCGCCGCGCCGAACCCCCTGCCTTCTACTACGGTCCCATCCTCGAGCGCAAGAATCGCCTTCATGTTCCAACCCCCGCTGCAAAATACTCATTAACCGATTTCACCGCCAGCTCACCACCGTGCGTGTGCATCTTCCGAATGGCTGCTGCCGCTGCTTTCGCCGCCTGCATCGTGGTGATATACGGAATCCCCAAATCGATACAGCTCCGTCGAATCAGGTACCCGTCCTTATACGATTGTTTGTCGGTCGGTGTATTGATTACCAGGTTGACCGTCCGCGCGTGCATCAGCTCCACCACGTTCGGCGAGCCGTGCTGAATCTTCTGCAATCGTCCTGCCTCGATCCCTCGCTGCCTCAGATACTCGACCGTGCCCGCGGTGCCCACGATCGCGAGACCCGTTTCCTGTAGCGTACGTGCCACGGCGACGATCTCCGCCTTATCAGAATCGCAGACCGAGATGAAGACCGTGCCGTTGCTCCCCGCGGGCAAGGGGTTGGCCGCGGCAAGCTCAGCCTTGTAAAACGCGGTAGCAAAACTGTCAGCGATACCCATGACCTCGCCGGTGCTCTTCATCTCCGGGCCGAGGATACTATCAACGCCTTTAAACTTCGCGAACGGGAGAACGACCTCTTTCACAGCGACGTGCTCGAATTTTTGGACTATCGTCTCGAACTCCCGTAGCTTGTGCCCCAGCATCACCTTCGCGGCCAGTTTCGCGAGCGGGATACCCGTTGCCTTCGCGACATACGGGATCGTTCTGCTCGAGCGCGGGTTCACCTCCAGAACGTAGACGGTGCTGTCTTTTACCGCCAGCTGGAGGTTCAGCAGCCCTTTCACCTGCAGAGACAGCGCGATTCGCGTCGTATAGTCCGTTATCGTCTCACGTACTGCAGGTGTGAGGGATTGGGGCGGAATAACGCAGGTCGAATCGCCGGAGTGCACGCCCGCTTCTTCTATATGCTCCATGATCGCACCGATGAGCACCTCCTCGCCGTCGCAGACCGCGTCAACGTCCACCTCAACGGCTTTATCCAGGAATTTGTCGATGAGCACCGGTTTATCCTTTGAGACCCTGACCGCCTCACGCATATACTTCAGCAGATCCTGACGGTCGTGCACAATCTGCATTGCCCGCCCGCCGAGCACGTACGAGGGGCGAACGAGCACGGGGTACCCGATGCCTGCGGCGATCTCCTGTGCTTGCTCGGTGGAGTACGCATAGCCACTCTCAGCCTGCGGGATGCACAGTTGCAGGAGCAATTTACTGAACCGCTCCCTATCTTCGGCCGCATCGATCTGCTCAGGATCTGTGCCCAGCACGACCGTTGACGAGCCGATCCGTTCGAGTTCCCGTTTCAGTGGCAGGGCAAGATTTACCGAGGTCTGCCCCCCGAATTGTACCATCACGCCCTCATAGTGCTCCTTCTCGATCACGTTCATCACATCCTCAAGTGTCAGTGGCTCGAAGAAGAGCGTATCTGAGGTATCGTAATCCGTTGATACGGTCTCTGGATTATTGTTGATGATGTGCGCTTCAACTCCTTCCTCCTTCAGCGCCGTTACCGCGTGCACGGTGCAGTAGTCGAACTCGATCCCCTGGCCAATCCTGATCGGGCCCGAGCCGATGATCAGCGCTTTCCGCCGTTTCGAGGGCGTCAACTCACATTCTGTCTCGTAGCTGGCGTAATAATAGGGTGTCTGTGCCTCGAATTCCGCCGCACACGTGTCCACCATCTTATACGTGGGGCGGATACCCTGTGCCCGCCGCAGATCGCTTATCTCCGCCCGGGTTCTGCCCGTACGTGCTGCGATCTGCTCATCGGAGAAGCCCATTCGTTTCGCCGCTCGCAGATTGCCGTCAAGATCTTGCGGTAACGTCCTTTCGAAACGAGCTATGTTACCGATCTTTGTAATGAAGAACAGGTCGATACCGCTCAGTTCGGCGATTTCACGTTCATGGAAGCCTCTTTTCAGTGCCTCGTAGATCGCGAAGAGCCGATCGTCCGTCGGCGTTGCCAGTAGCTGTCGCACCTCGGCATCAGACCATGGCTCAGAGCCGTAGCCAAAGCCCTTATCAATCTCCAGTGATCGAAGCGCTTTCTGCAGCGCCTCCTCGCACGTTCGCCCGATGGCCATGACCTCACCGGTGCTCTTCATCGAGGTCGTCAACGTTCTGTCCGCGGCCGGGAACTTATCAAAAGGCCAGCGGGGGATCTTGACCACCACGTAGTCGATGGCTGGCTCGAAGGACGCTGGCGTCTCTTTCGTGACGTCGTTTCGTATCTCATCGAGCTGGAGTCCGATCGCGATCTTTGCCGCGACCCGTGCAATGGGGTAGCCCGTCGCCTTCGACGCGAGTGCCGAAGACCGAGATACCCGGGGATTGACCTCGATCACGCGGTATTCACCCTTTTTCAGGGCGAATTGGATGTTGCAGCCGCCCTCGACCTTCAACGCGCGTATGATCCTGATGGCGGCGGCACGCAGCATCTGGTGCTCCGCATCTGTTAAGGTCTGGGACGGCGTGACCACGATCGATTCCCCGGTATGAATGCCAACCGGGTCGAGATTCTCCATGTTACAGATCGTGATACAGGTGTCCTTCGCGTCACGCATCACCTCATATTCGAGCTCCTTCCAGCCCAGCACGCTCTCTTCCAGGAGGACCTGATGGATCCGTGAGACCTGGAGCCCGTAGGAGACGATCTCGTTTAACTCATCCATTGTCCGTGCGATCCCCCCTCCGGTACCCCCGAGGGTGTAGGACGGTCGCACAACGACCGGCAGCCCGAGTTCTGCAGCCACGTATCCGGCATCTTCGACCGAGGTAACCGTGAAGCCACGCGGGACAGGCTCGTTAATCCGTTCCATCGTCTGCTTGAACCGCTCACGATCTTCTGCATTATAAATGGCGTCCAGAGGCGTGCCCAGCAGCCGCACGTTGTACCGTGCCAACACGCCAGATTCGGCAAGTTCTGCAGCGAGATTCAAGCCCGTTTGCCCGCCGAGGCCTGCCACGATGCCGTCCGGGCGCTCCTTCTCGATGATCTTCGCCACCACACCGGCCACCAGCGGCTCGATATAGATCACGTCCGCCATCTCGAAGTCGGTCATGATCGTTGCGGGATTGGAATTGACCAGCACAACCTCCACACCCTCTTCCCGTAACGCACGACAGGCCTGCGAGCCGGAGAAATCGAATTCCGCGGCCTGGCCGATCTGTATCGGACCCGAGCCGATGAGCAGCACTTTCACGATCTTGTCGTCTTTTGGCATTCTCTCTCCTTGCTTACGGTATCTTTTCGCTTCTACTCAGGCATGCGCAGATAAAAACGTGGCAAGGTGGTGTCTCCCCAGCTCCCCGCTCAGGTTCAGTTCAATCGCTCATCTGTTCGCACTCGTATAACATGCTCCAGAGGGTACACGAATATCTTACCATCGCCGAATTTGCCCGTTTTCGCCGCACGTGATATCGCACTGACCAACTGCTCGACCAGCTCGTCCTTCACCACCGTCTCAATTTTGACTTTTGGCAGCGTATCTACCTCCATGCGTCGTCCCCTGAACTGCAAGGCGATGCCTTTCTGCTCCCCTCGTCCTGTCACCTCGGTTATGGTCATGGCAACATGCCCCTGCTTTTCCAGGGCCGCTTTAACCTGTTCAAGCCTTTCTGGCCGAATTATCGCTTCGATCTTCTTCATACCCTTTCCTCCTATCTGTTACTTCAGCCACTGTACGCTCTTTCTCCATGCTGTGAAAGATCCGCACCGACATATTCTTCCTCCTCGGTCACCCGTAACCCGATCGTTATGTCCACGAGTTTGGCGAGTAGAAACGCGAGCCCGAACGCGTAGATAATTGCTGCTCCGGCACCGATGACCTGAGCCATGAATTGATGCACATTACCATAGAGCAAACCCGAGTATCCACCTATTGCTTCGGTTGCAAATATGCCCGTGGCCAGTGCGCCCCAGAGTCCGCCAACACCGTGTATTGCCCATGCATCAAGGCTCTCATCCAGCTTTATCTTAATTCTGAACAGCATTGCCCGGTAACAGATAACCCCTGCAACCAGTCCGATCGCTATGGAAGACAGTGGCGTAACAAATCCTGCTGCTGGTGTTATCGCAACGAGTCCTGCGATAGCGCCACTTACCACACCCAGCGAGCTTGGTTTTCCCTGTGCCCAGTTTGCAGCCATCCAGCCAATAGCTCCGGCTGCAGCGGACGTGTTGGTGACGACGAATGCATTGGCTGCAAGCCCATTTGCAGCAAGGGCGCTACCTCCATTGAACCCAAACCACCCGAACCAGAGCAAGGCCGCACCAAGAAGCGTCAGCGGGATGTTATGCGGGCCCATCGGCTCCTCGCCAAATCCGCGCCTCTTGCCAATCACCAGTGCCAAAGCCAGAGCCGAAAAACCCGAGCTAATGTGCACCACGGTGCCTCCAGCGAAATCTAACGCGCCCAGTTCAGCAAGCCATCCGCCTCCCCACACCCAATGAGCGAGTGGATCGTAAATGAGCGTTGTCCACAGCAGCCCAAAGACAATGAATGCGCTTATCTTCACTCGTTCAGCCATTGTGCTGGTAAGAATAGCAAGCGTCACCACAGCAAAAGCGAGCTGGAACGCCATGAATGCTAAGTGCGGAACAGTCAAAGCTCCGGTGGTCTCCATGCCGACATTCCGCAGTCCCAGATACTCGAGGTTGCCGATAAATCCCGCTATGTCAGAGCCGAAGGACAAACTGTATCCTACGAGTACCCACTGAATACTGATCAATGCGAGCGCTACAAACGAGAGTGTAAGCATTGCGATGACATTTTTCTTCCGGACCATCCCACCATAGAATAGCCCGACACCCGGGGTCATCAACATCACCAAAGCGGTCGAGACGAGTATCCACGTCGTATTTCCACTGTCCAGCATGTTTACCCTGTTTCACCTCCCCCCGTGGACCTGGTTGGGTCATCATCCACTCCCCAATTTCCGGAGTGCGATCTCGATGGCGTGTCCGGGACGGCAAGCCTGACCGATACTACTGTAGCATTTCGTCTTAGCGATGCGTTTACTCTGCCCATATTCCTTTCTTACTCCTTTTATTATCTGGTATTACTATGATCGTTAAATGCCCTTTTAAAGGGTATTTGAGAACACAGCATAAAAGTTAAGATGATATCTTACGTTATATAGCACTCTAAAACATGAATAGTCTGCACGCTTGTTGGGAAACTATCACACTATTTATGAATAGTTATGAACTGCTAAAGTGTGATAATGAATTTACTATACTGCTTTTTATGCTTTTTTTCGTAGCTTTTCAGTTACTTAGACTTCAAAGTTACACGGGATTAGTATCTATTATTCGTGGAATTATGACTACTAGTAAGAAGAATGCCGAGCGGTTAAGCTTGCATTTTTAGCAGTGCCTTATCACCGCTGTCTGTAAAGCAACTGTTGCGTTTTAAGCGCATTCTCTCTCATCATAAAAATAAGAAGAGCGGGCGAATGCCCGCTCATAAGGCCTCCTCGCCTTGCTCGCCCGTTCTCACCCGGATAACTTCTTCGATCGGCATCACAAAGATCATGCCATCGCCGAAATTACCCGTGTATGCGCTCTCCCTGATGGCCTTCACGGCCGTCTTGACCTCTTTGTCCTTGACCACGACCTCCAGCTTGAGCTTCGGGAGCATATCCACCGTGTATGACGTAGCACGCCACTGTAGTTTCACCCCTTTCTGCTGGCCGCGGCCCTTCACTTCTGCTACATTCAACCCCGTGATACCGATCTTCTCGAGCGCGGACTTGACCTCGTCGAGCTTCTCTTCCCGTATGATCGCTTCTATCTTCTTCATCCTTGTTTACCTCCAGCTGTCCATCGGTCCTGGATAGCTCGGTGTGCCGTGCTCACTGATGTCCAGGCCCACTATTTCCTCTTCTTTTGACACGCGTAGCCCTATTGCGTACTTTATCACGGCGAATAGTAGTAGCCCCAGCCCGAACGCCCAGAGGAACACCACTGCTGCACTGATCGCTTGCGCCACGAACTGCCCGCTGCTGCCGGCGATAAGACCGCGCACGTCACCGTAGGTGCCGTCTGCGAAGATGCCGACCGCGAGTAGCCCCCAGAGGCCGTTGACGCCGTGCACCGAGACGGCGCCGACCGGATCGTCGATCTTCAGCACCCACTCCACGAACCATATACTTGCCATTACCAGTATGCCCGCGATCGCACCGATGAGTACCGCGGCCCACGGTGGCACGTAGGCGCAGGGCGCGGTGATCGCGACGAGTCCTGCCAACGACCCGTTACAGATGAGGAAGATGTTCGCCTTTCCGGTTCTGAAGAAGGTGGTATAACAGGCCACGACGGCGCCCGCAGCACCCGCTAAGAAGGTGTTCACCGCGATCACGGCTATCCGCAGATCGGTAGCTGCGAGCGTGCTGCCCGGGTTGAAGCCGAACCAGCCGAAGAAGAGGACGAAGGTGCCCAGCACGATGTAGGTGACGTTGTGTCCTGGTATGGCAACCGGAGTACCGTCCGTCTTGAATTTGCCGGTTCGAGGGCCCACAAGATACGCACCTGCCAGAGCGACGAAGCCGCCGACGGCGTGCACCACGCCCGACCCCGCGAAGTCCACAGCGCCTGCGCCGAAGGGTAATGTCGAGAGCCAGCCACCACCCCAGACCCAGTGTCCATAGATCGGGTAGATCACCGCGGTCACGAGCACGGTGTACACGAGATAAGCCTGGAACTTTGTCCGTCCGGCCATCGCACCCGCCACGATCGTCGCCGCGGTTGCTGCGAACATCGCCTGGAACAGCCAGACCATGCTCGTGGTCACATCGTACGCGTCTCCGGCAAGCAGCCAGCCGCTGTACCCGATAAGGGCGTTGCCAAGCTCCAGACCTGGCGCAACACCACTCCCGCCGAACATCAAGGCAAAGCCCACGACCAGGAAGAAGATCGCGCCCAGTGAGAAGTCCATGTAGCTCTTTGCGAGATAGTTCACGGTGTTCTTTGTCCTGATCGCGCCGACGCCGACGAGCGCAAATCCCGCCTGCATGAAGAAGACGAGAAACGCCGAGACGAGCACCCAGGTGAAGTTGATCGCGGTCTTCAAACCCTCAAGATCGCCCGTGTACGTACTCGCACCGCTCGGATCGCCGGCCATCGCGCCCGGCACCAGTGCCCACAAGCAGGCACCTGCCACGAGCGTTCCTATTATCACTGCAGTCCGCGGTCTTTTCGCGCTCTTTCCTATTACTTCTTTCATCTTATCTTTTAGGTACCTCCTGCATGGCAATTACAAACACTATATAAATACAGTAGTTGAGAATTCAGCTTAACAATTAAGAAAAATATTAAATTTTTCCATTAAGTATTCATTAAACAGTACAAAATATCTTTTTTTTAGATAGTTGTGAACTTAAAATAACGATTATGAACAGTTATGAAAAGCTCATGAGTAAGCTTTTAAACGACCGATATTTATCGGTGCCTTGCAGATATATTATTCAATATTCGTGAATATTAATTGTAATAGATAGTGGCTGGTAATGTCTGCACTGCGACAGTAAAGCGGACTTTACGTGCATTACTGGGCCGCGAGTTCTCGAACCTTCTGCAGATTCTCACGGTCTCCCCGGCGGTCGTCAACCGGTGTCTCGAGGATCAGCGGCAGCCTCGTGATCCGCTCATCGTGCAGGATCACCCGGAAACCGTCCTCGCCGATATACCCGAGCCCGATATGCTCATGACGATCAAGTTTGGAGCCGAGCCCGCCCTTAGCATCGTTGAGGTGGATGAGCGTGAGCTGGTCAAGTCCTAACACGTCATCGAACTGCTGCAGCGTTTTCTCAAGGCTCGCTTCGGTTCGCAGCTCGTAGCCGGCGACGAAGGCGTGACAGGTATCGAAGCAGATACCGATCCGGTCATTCTGCTCGATCTGATCGACGATCCGGCGTATGTGCTCAAACGCACCGCCCATACTATTCTTGGTGTCCGCGGTATTCTCCAGGAGCAGCATGACGCTGTTCTCAACCTCACTGAATGCGGTGTTAATCGCTGAAACGATCTGCTGGAGGCCTGCCTCTTCACCCGAGCCCCGGTGACTACCGAGATGAGTGACGAGATACGGGATCTGGAGCGCACCACATCGCTCCAATTCCGCGGTAAGCGCTGCTACAGACTTCTCATAGACCTCGCCGGTCGCTGCGGCGAGATTGGGCAGGTACGGCATGTGATCGACCGGCGGGTATATACCTGATTTCTCGCGTTTCTCCACGAAATGGCCGGCTTCTGTATCGCTCAGCGGCTTGATCTTCCAGCCACGGGGGTTGCGCGAGAAGATCTGGAAGGTATCACAGCCCTTCTCCTGCGCACGATCCACCGCCCTGTCGATCGAGCCTGCGATTGAGACGTGCACGCCCACGTGAATCATCACCTGTTCTCTCCCGTAACGGTAGTAGCGATTCAGAGTAGATTAAGGGTCTGGTGGCTGCTTAGAATCCGTCTAACCTGAAGCTCTTCAGCAACCGCTTCATTCACGAAACCGAGCGCTCAACCCACTCCAGGTACTGTTCGGAGCCAGCTACAACCGGCAGTACCAGTATCTCCGGCACCTCGTAACTGTGCACTTCGTTGATCCGCGCCACGATGCGATCTATCTTGCTCTTCACGGTCTTTATGATGAGTAAGCACTCCTTATCCGCGCACAGCTCGCCTTGCCAGCGATAAAACGAGCGGACAGCGGTAACGTTCACGCAGGCGGCCAGACGTTCCTCCACGAGCAGCTTCGCTAGCTGTTCAGACTCCCCCTCACTCGCCGTGCAGAGGAGCACACAGAACTCCGAGCTCATTACTTTGTGCTCAGCTCTTCCAGAACCTCACGCGGCAGTTGCTTCGCGAGATCGATCTTCTTCACGCACGCGGTCTTTATCCCGCGCTTCTTCGCCGCCTCGCGCAGGTCCTTCGCCGCAATCCCCTTCACCAGTGCCTCTAACTCCTCTCCCATCTCTTCATTCACCTCCTTACCGTATCCCTCCGGTATCTATAACAATTGTGATTGCTCGCTATAAGGTATTCGCTCACAGGGTCAGGGTCGGTGCCTGCTACTTGTGGTAATTGTTGTGAGACCGCAGGGTGATTCGGTGAACCAGCAGAACCAAGGTCTTTAAATCATAACAATTGTTATATCTATGTACTCATCGCAACAGAGCGGAGGTGTGTGCTATGTGCAGTGCAGGTGGAGGCGATTTCGACCTCGATATTGAGCAGTTAAAACTCGAGCGGTACACGTGCAACGACTGCGGCAACAAGTTCGATTCGCTGGGCGAGAAGGTCGTATGCCCCTCATGCTGGTCTGAGAACGTGATCAAGGACTAACTCGGGAGACGGCGCTGATCGTATTACCAGTAGTAGGTAGTTCGGTGTCGGCGTGCGTTACGTATGGTGCTTTTTGGAGGGCGAAGCGGATGAAGCAGGATTTGAGCAGTCTCCTGGCCGACCTGAGCGTGATCCATCAGGATTTCAAGCTCATTCACGCGCGTGAGATCGAGGTGGCGGAATGGGTGCGCTGGAAATGCAGGTACGGCTGTAAGGCCTACGGCAAGCATCTGGGCTGCCCGCCCTATACGCCTGAGGTCGAGGAGACGCGTAAGCTGGTGCAGTGCTATGAGCGCGCGATCGTCGTGCGTCTGGAAGCCCACCCGAACCGCAATGTCCCCCCATCAAGCATCCACCACCATCTCTGGGATTCGATCAAGCAGCTCCATGATACGCTCTTTGCGCTGGAACGACATGCTTTTCTGGCCGGTTATTACAAGGCCTTTGCATTGGGCGGGCTCCCCTGCTCCTATTGCGACGATTGCCTGCCAGAACGGCCGGACGTTCGACTGGATCATGCGACGAAGCGTTTTTGCCAGCACCAGGACCGGATGCGGCCCTCGATGGAGGCCGTCGGGATCGACGCGTTCGCTACCGTGCGGCGCGTCGGCTATGAGGTTGAGGTGCTCACCTCGCCCGAGCAACCCGTTACCTTGTTCGGATTGGTCCTGCTGGACTAAGCGCCATCGTGTAGCCCGACCAATTCAAGCGAGTAATCAAGCTCTGATAACGTTTCCGCTCGACCGTACTTAATTGACGCGCCTACTGTCACTTCGCCTTTCGTTCTCTTCTCAGCCGCTCGATCACGTCCGGTCCTTTAATCTTCAGGACGAACGCGCCATGGCAGGGCTTCACATACGGGAAAATGAGGTCATCACCGTCCACGCCCACGAAAATCGGTGGATTACCGATCAAATACGCATCAAACAATTGATAACCGGGCTCTACTTCGTACACCTCTTTGTAATTGCCCCTGATGAATTCCCGGCACTCTTTAAACGAGACCCGCGATTGCAGGATCTTATAGTCCATCAGTTCAATGCAGCCCATCGTTCTGTATCCTCGAGTAATGCGTCTATTAGCTGCTTTGGCAGCTGTGGATTATGCACTGCCTTTGCCACGAGTTTCTCGCACTCGCAGTCGATCTCAGCGGCGAGCGCTTCGGCATCGTGACCAAGCACGATTGCAACGAGTTTTGCCGGTGAGATATGGTGAACGGTGGCGAGATAAGAAACGCCAGCATCGTTATGCACAAAAACGGCACACCAATCGATGGCTATCCGCTTCTCCACCAGCGCTTTGATACAGGAATCTAAGTCGTGCAGGTGCTTTTTGTCCACATAGTGCCCGTGCGGGTCCGAGACCGTGAGGAGCTGGAGCGCCGTGGGTGTTCCGGCGACGGACACAGCCAGGCCCGCATCCTTGAGTCTGCTCGCAAGGTACAGTGCAATGCCCGTCTGGATCGGAAGTTCCGGACAGCCGAGCAGAATGAGTGCTTTTTTACGCATCGTCCTCATCTACTATCTTTTTTATCCACGTTAAAGCTTCGTTCACCTACTCGCGCTTCACGTCCCATCTGCGTGATCTGCAGAAAGGCGTGTTGAGAAGGCGCGTGAAGGTGCTGCGATCAGATGGAGCAGGTCTCTAAAAGCACACCCTGCTCATTCCGGACTGTGAGGGTGTACCTATGAACTACCCCTCATTCACCTTAAGAAAGAGCCTATTTTTAGTGGCGGTGCTATCTCATGGATATGAGCAATAAACAAGAAACGGAAAAGGGAATGTGGTGGTTGGGCTTTCTGGGTTTCTTAGGTTAGGCTTTCAAGGATTCCTGGCGTTTGCGTTACATGAACCCTTATTGCTGTTTAACTTCTGCCTGTTTGCTCTCTTTACGTATTTCCGGTATTTTAAAGAGGAACTAAAATACATGGGCATCCTTGGGATACTGGGTTTGGCAATAGCAATCCTTGGAGTTGTTTGATTCATAACCGTGTAGCTCAGTTTGCCCTTCCTGCTATCCGATCCGTGCATGGATCCGATGTACTCGGGCAATTCCTCGCTGCGGAGGAAGTCAGATTAACTGGAGAAGCAGCGTATCCACTAGCCCAGCCGGTAGGGAGAACTGAGTTGTGCTGCTTGAGCCTTGATCGTTGGTATGAGTCCCTCAAACGAGTCCCTCAAACGTCTTCGTTACGTCCCCCAGGAGCTTTTTCTCCTCGGCACTCAGATTAGGTGATACCTGCAGACCCTTCAAGATGCCAATGGCCTCGATCGTCTTATTGGCCTGCTCTGCCGGTGTTACCTTCTCAGCCGCTTTCTTCGCTCGCGTCGTCGCCCGCTTGTGCTTCATCCTGACGTGCCGCGCTAAATCAAGGGGCTTCTCAAAGACTTCGCCACAGTACTTGCAGTTATATTTTGCCATAATGACTGAAAAAATAGTTGCTCTATTTAAAGGTTTCGATTTCAATGAATTATCCTCGTATAAAAGTAACAAAAAAACAATTGAGATGTGGCAATCTCGCGGAATACCTGGCGTTGTTATCAGCATACCCCCGCGTGAGCTTTGGATATCAACCCAGCGCTCAGCCAGGAATAAGCGAACGTCTTACATAACGGCGCATCCAACCCTGTATGAGGGCGATTTGGAATAAGTCTATCAGTGGGAAGGCTTGTTACTATTCCCCTCACATTGTACTGCTGTGGCGTCCACGCATGGCTGATTTCCGCATGCTCTGCAGCGGGCATCATGCACCGATCCACTACCCGCGTGTCTGTGAAGAAGGTGGCAAGGAGATTGGCGTAAGTGAGAGGTAGAATGAGCGCTTTTTTACGTCTCGACCTCCTCCTCTAATACCGTTTTTAACGCTTCGATTGCATCTTCACGCTTCACATCCTGCCGCTCGCTCTGCAGGAAGGCGCGCAGCCGCCTGAAGTCCGCGTTCAGTTCAGCTTCTGCACGCGTGATGATCGCCTCGAAATCACGTTCCGGATATCAGGTCATTCTTCATCCCCTGATCGATAATGCCCTTCGCGGCGGCGTGATCGAGGTTGTATCGTATATTTACCCGTGGCTGGAACGTCTCGGGATCAAAAAGTAACGTGACTTCGTCGTCCGAGATTAGCTCGCCGCGGTTATATCGCTCGTAAACGAGCCCAACGCCCGTCGGATATTTCACGACCTCCGCTGCTTGTATGGAACCGATCACCCCACAGGTGGGACCGATTACCGATACCGGCTCTGATGGATACGCTTCGGGGAATATGCAGCGCAAACAGGCGGTCTTTCCGGGAATGATCGTTGCCGCCTGACCGTCGAAGCCCTGCACGCCACCGTAGAAATAAGGGATGCCGGTTTGCAGTGCAGCGCGGTTGAGGAGGTACCGCGTGTGAAAATTGTCGAGCGCGTCCACAATCGCATCTGAATCACGCACGATCTCGGTAACCGTCTCCTCATCGATGCGCTGCGTGACCATCGTCACGACAGCAGCAGGATTCATGCAGGAGAGCTTTCTCCGAAACGAGTCGGCTTTCTGCGTCCCGAGATCATCATCCCAATGTAGCATCTGGCGGTTAAGATTGCTGAGCTCAACCACATCGTCATCAACGATGCGAATATGGCCGATTCCCGCAGCCGTTAAATACGCCGCTGAGACCGAGCCGAGTCCGCCAGCCCCAGCAATGGTCACGGTTGCCGCTCTGAGCCGTTTCTGACCAGCCTCACCGAGGAGTTTCAGTTGTCGTGCGTATCGCACCAACTCGGCTTCACTTACTTAGGATAGCCGCAACTGCAGCATCCGCATCCACGTCCCTCGATCGCCTTATAGTACGCATAGCATTCGCGACAGACTTCACGACCGTAGAGCGTCAAAGGATCCGCAGTTTCCGTGCCGCACAGTTCACAGGTAACCATGTTCTAAACCCTCCTTAAAACCGCACCTGCTTACTGGAAACCCATGAACTCATGTACGCGGACGACGCCCTTAACCTCGGGGATTCGCTCCCGTAGGGTCGCCTCGACGAAATTCACCAGCGTGTACTGACTCATGGGGCAGCCCGCACAGGCGCCCTGCAACTTCACTTTGACGATACCATCATCCACGCCCACCAGCTCGATACTACCGCCCTCCATCATAAGGAGCGGTTTGATCTCTTTCTCAATGACTTCTCTCACCTTTTCAATCATTGCTCTTCACGTCCTACTATAACGATCGTTATATAAAAAGATTGAAACTGAGGGCTTGAAAGCGAGCACTGAGGGTTACTATTGGACGGCTGAGAAGGGCTGTGGTGATGGAACCCCTGGAGCTCAGGTTTCGAGAATGGTCCATAAACCGTGGAGAGCATATTGTGGGTATTCTCGTGACTGCGAAGCACCGCCAGAATGCGTTTCGGGCCTGCGAGTACCGGATCAACGAGTTGAAGTCGCTCGTGTTGATCTGGCAGCGAAGAGAATAGCCCGTCCACCTGCATCACCTCAGTTCTTCTGTTCTGGAGTGAGCGGAACGTACCTGGCCACTAGGTGCGCGAATAAGATCTATCCGAAGATGAGATATAGTCCAAGCGCCAAGAAAAGGAGTCCTATTACCTCGCGTAAAAGCCGTTCGAGCTTATACACGTTCTTAACGTGCTTGTTCATTTCCTGCACGCCGAGGAAGAAGAATAGGGAGAAGATGAGCACGGGAATGCCTGTTCCAAGCCCCTAAATTGCAGGAAGAATGAGTCCTGAGTCAGAGGCGAGCCCGAGCGGTATCAGCGCACCGAAGAACAGCACGGCGCTGTAAGGACAGAAGGCGAGCGCGAAGAGCACGCCAAGAAGGAATGCACCGACCAGGCCGAAGCTCGCGGCCTTCTGGCCGAGCCGCTCAGTAAGACCACCGCTACCAAACGTCAGGTTAATATGGATCAGTCCGATCATAACCAGCCCGGTAACACTCATCACCATGCCTAAGATTGTGCCGTGAATACCCTGGAGCGCAAGCGAAAGATCAATCACATTCATGCCGAGCACCAGGATGCCCACACCCATTACCGAGTAGGCAACGATGCGGCCCAACGTGTACGTGAGCCCCGTGAAGGGCGTGTGACGCGGATCCTTTACGTCACGAGAAATATACGCGATGGCAGCGATATTAGTGGCGCGCGGGCAGGGACTGATAGAGGTCAAGACGCCGAGCAGGAACGCGACGAGAAGGACGAATTCCGTGTTCGCGATCACATCGTTGACAAGAGCATCAAGCATAATCTTCACCCGCCATGAGCGCATCCAGCTTGGCTTTGAATACGGTCATATACTCCTCTTTATCGCCGATATAGCCCCACATGTCGTTCGCACTGTATATCTCCTCTTCACCCTCGCGCATAACCGTAATGAAGAGCGAGGAGCCCATCGCCCCATACTTCCGCACTAACTCGTCATTTTTAGGATCCTGGTAGTTCACCGTCTCGTAGGTGATTTTCCCCGCGGCGTATTCTGCCGGGAAGTATACTTCGATCGTCTCCTTCGCGTAGTTGCCGAGGAGCAGGCACGAATGACAGACTCGCGTGGGCTGGAATTTTATCACTCTGATCGTGTCCGGTACCGCTTTGGCGGTAGTGGGTGTCGTGGTGAGTGCGGGTGTTGCCGTGGTCGTTGGGTTGTTCTTTGCGGCATTACCGGGTTCTGAGTCCGGTGCGATACAGCCGCAGACGAGGAGCAGGAGCAGCACGCCGGTCAGAATGATGCCAGCAGCGCAGGTTAGCTTAAACGGGCCGGGCATTCCTGCAGCCATTGTTTCAGTTCCTCCCTACTCGGTATTCTGCCGCTCGCCCGTACCCGCCCGTCGATAACGACCGTGGGTGTTATCATAACACCGTAGCGCAGTATCTCGTCGAAATCTTCCACCTTCTCCAGCTTCACCTCGATGCCGAGATCCGCAATCGCGCGCTGCGCATTCGCGTACGCCTTCCGGCATTTGGGGCAGCCCGTGCCCAGAATCTTTATTTACGTCTCACCTTCTTCAATCCTGGCTTTTAATCGCGTCCACACCGCCGAGTACCACCCGTCCGAACTCCGTGAGATGGTAGATGAGAAACGTTCCGTTTTGTGTGCACGTTACCAGTCCTGCTTTCTTCAGCACGCCCAGGTGATACGACAGCTTTGAATATTCGCAATCGAGAAGTTCTATCAGGACACAGACACAGAGGTCAGAAACACGCAACGCCTTCAAGATCCGCAGCCGGAGCGGGTCTGCAAGCGCTTTGAATACGGTGACGGGTGCGCCCACGTCCACTGCCGTCGCCTCTTTGACGCGCTCTAACGTCTCCAGGGGGATCTCGTATGAAGCAGGAATGTTGCAGCTATAGCCGTGGTTGCATGCCACCGCTCGCTTCTTTTTGCGTGCTGCAACGCTCACCTCATTCTCTGATGCGCCCATTGCTCTTTTATCCCCGCTCCTCGTGGCTTTTACCGTGTCATATCTCTGGGTCGTCCGCGCTTTCATGCCCGATCCGATATTTCAAGATTATTTGAAATTGCCGCATAAAAAACTGGTGGTGTGGCCGAAGCTCCGGGATGCTTCGTCCATGCAATACCCTATGCTCGAGAGAAAGATAGTAACTCCGAGCGAGCATGAAGAACCTTCACACCCGTTAAAATCGCTTCGGCAGTGCGCGTTCATGCAGCTTCACCGCGAGGAGCAGGAATAGTGCGGAAAAGCCGAGCAAAGCCGCGAAATCCACGGAGACCGGGTAATAGGCATAGCCCTGCAGTGCATATCGCGCCAGATCGGTGAAATAGGTCAGTGGTGAGAGCGAGGCTACCGCGACACCCCAGCCCGGCATCTGCTCGACCGGGATGAAGATACCACTGATGAAGATCACCGGGAACTTCACGAACGTGGAGAGCATCATGATGTTCGAGACCAGGCTCGTCGGCGGTGTGGAGAAGAGCAAGCCGAGCGCGGAGAAACAGAACGCGGCGAGGATGATCGCTGCGAGTAAGATGATCGGGCTCCGCACGCCAACACCGAGCGCAACGCCCACGGCAACGGGCACGGCCGAGATGCAGACGCCGAAGATGAAACTGGCCAGGATATCGCCCAGTATCAGGGTTCGCACGGAGATAGGGCAGGAGATGAGCCGCTCCAGCGTCCTCATCTGCGTCTCCCACGGCATGATCACCGGCGAGACCGAGGTGGCAGTGAAGAAGAGGGTCATGGCCATGAGCCCGGGTATGAGGAACGCCGCGGGCAAGTCGCGGCCGATGGTGAAGGCGAGGAAGAGGAAGAGCGGGAACAATACGCCGAAGATGACCACGGGCCCCTTAAAGTAGTAGAGCTGGATGTCCTTCCTGGTGATCGCCCAGACCTTCATACTCATTCAGGTGCGCCTCCCGTTAGTTTCACGAAGACGTCCTCCAGCGAGGGGGACTGAACGTTTACACTGATAAGCTTCAATCCGTTACGTGTGGCGAACCCCATGATCGAGCTGATCACCTCGTGCGGCTCGGTGGTATACAGCCGGTAGGCATCACCTATGCGCTCGGCGCTGGGTGGCGGGCTGCTGGGTGTTTTGTCGAAGCTGAACTCGACGGTTACCGTACCACCGATCCGGTGCCGCAAGATCTCGGGGCTTTCAAGGGCCACCATCTGACCGCGGTTGATGATCTCCACGCGATCGCAGAGCATGCTCACCTCCTGCATGTTGTGGGACGTGAGAAAGACCGTCCGGCCCTCATCCCTGAGCGCCCGTATCTTCTGCCTGATCGATCGCGCACTCTGGACGTCCAGGCCGCTCGTCGGCTCATCGAGAAAGAGAACCTCCGGGTTACTCACAAGTGCCATCGCGAGCATGAGCCGCTGCTTCATGCCTTTCGAGAAGCCCTTCACCTTGCTCGCTCGCCGCTCATAGAGCCCGAATTCCGTGAGCAGGCGGGCTGCTCGCTGCTCACCGTCGCGTCGTGGGATGCCATAGAGCGACGCGATGAGCATGAGGTTGCCCCAGGCGGTTAGATCACCATAGGCATTCGCCGTCTCGGGCACCACGCCCAGTACGGCCTTCGCCTTCACCAGATCCGTTTTGAGGTCATGCCCCCGTACCCGAGCCTCTCCGGCATCCGGCTTGAGCACGCCGGTGAGCATGCGTACCGTGGTCGTCTTACCCGCGCCATTGGGCCCGAGGAAGCCGAAGATCTCGCCCTGATGCACCGTGAACGTAACGCGATCAACAGCGCTCAGCCCGTTAAAACTCTTGCTCAGGTCCCTTACGTCGATTGCTTCCATCTGCACCGCCCTTTATACCGTAGCTCGATCCACATCGTTACTGAACCTGTTTTTCATCTCTTATTGGCGGTCCCGCAAGCTTAATGCGGCTGCTGGATGCCCAGAATGCTCATACGTGTGCGTGGTGCTATGCCCCGCACGCTGCCCTGAGGAGCGAAGATCACGTGCGTCGGCGTAACATCATAGCGCTCAATACCGACGGTTATGGTGCCCTCACCGTCAAGCACGATGAACAGGACCGCATAAGGCTCGGGATGCGGCGGGATCTCCTGCCCTGCCTCCAGGCATACCAGGACGGCATTAAACCATTCGGTCTTGAGCAGGTCGTGTTTGACCGGAGCGTTCTCATCGTATTCGATACGTCCCTGTATATCAAAGTGGTCTATCAGGTCTACCATACTATTTCACCTCCTTTTTCGTCTTTAACAGTTCTATACTCAGCTCCTATCCGCCCGCTCTTCACCTTCGGGATTCTTTCTTCCCCGCAGATGCTGCTTTCTCCCTGATCTCCGTCAGTCGCCGCTCTTCCTCCTTCGTAACGACCTTCCAGGGCTCGGTTATCCGCCACGTGAGTGGCTGCACAATTGGCGGCTCGGGATACGCACCGAGATCAGAGAGCAGGTAGCCGCGAAACTCGGTTGGCTCCTCCTGATAACAGGCCCGTACCGCCGCTTTTATCTCATCCGGGTTCCCTTCGTTCAGGATATTAATCAGCTTCACCTGCTTCCTGAACCGCTCGATCGATTCGATCGGCAGGTTATACAGGAAGGGTGTGAGCGCTTCAGTGCCGATAATCTTCTTCTGCTCATCAACGCCGTGCTCCAGCAACGCGATCAGAGCCTCGCCGCAGAGATGCCCCGGGGACTCCACGGCGCAGAGCACGATATATCGTATGTTCGGATTGGCCACCACGTTCGCAACGATCTTCTCAATGCCGATGTTCTCAGTCTGGAGCGTGCCGGCCAATGCGGCGCCGGCTTCGATCGAAACCCGAACGATGTCCGTAATACGCTGTGGTATCTTGAAGTCATACGTATTCAAGATGGCGCAAACGGCTACGGGCGAGTAATCATTCCCCCGCAGATAGCGGCCCTCTTCCGGTGGATATTCGTCCGGGGGCTTTACCTTCAACATTTGTATGCCCGTACGTGGATGCTACTGAGATTACCGGTAAGTCTATCGTCCCTGTTAGGCACGCTATAAAAATGTTCACCAACGATCATCACATTCCGGAAACCCGCTTTCCTGATCGTATCCAGATATTCCTGCTTCTCCAGAGCGCCGGCGATACAGCCTGCCCAGGCTTCGAAGCTCCGTCGGACGTCCTCGGGGAGTTCTCCTTCGGTTACCACGTCGGATATAAGGATCCTGCCATTCGGCCTCAAGACCCTGAACGCTTCCTTGAACGCGGCTCGTTTATCCGGTGAGAGATTGATGACGCAGTTGCTGATGATGACGTCAATAGAATTATCCTCGATCGGTAGGTTTTCTAGTTCGCCGAGCCGGAACTCAACAGTTAGGTAGTGGCCTTTCCTGGCGTTTTCTCGCGCCTTTTCAATCATCTCCGGCGTCATGTCGACACCAATGACTTTCCCTTGAGCACCGACTTTTTGGGCTGCGAGGAAGACATCCAACCCCCCGCCGGGGCCAAGGTCCAGAACGGTTTCACCCACCTGTAGTTCTGCCAGTGCTGTTGGATTGCCACAACCGAGCCCCAGCACGGCACCCTCGGGGACGCTGCTGAGTTCTCGTTCCGAGTACCCTATCGCCTCAGCCGGTTGAACACGATCAGCAGAGCACGCACAACCTGGGCAACACGAATCCCCCGTGGATGCAATCCTCGCGTATCGATCCTTCACATATTCTTTAATCTCTTTTTCTCGGTTCATTTCTCATCTCCACTCATCTTCCTTCAGTCTTACCGAGTCGCGCTTTCACATAGCTGATTCTCGGCAGGTTCTCCAGCACGGTTCCCAGCATCTCCGCCGGCACGCCCACCAGCACCGTCTCATCGAGGTATTCGCAACCAACCGCACGGGCAACCATTCTCGCGGACTCGCAGGCGATCGTGAGGTTCAGCTCGCCGGATAAGTACGGTCTTACCGTGGCGTATGCACACACCTGCCGTGGCGGTGAAATCCAGCTCGCGGTTCTGCCGCCCACGTCGTAGAGCGTGGCATGGATGAGCTCAAAGGCCCTCCGCGGTATCGCTTCTATAAGAATGACCTCGGGTGTCACGGGCGTTTTCGCTAACGGAGCCAGGATCGTGGCGTATATTCTCCCGGACTCCAGGCTGGGGGAAGCGTCTAAAAACTGCCACGCTGCTTCGATAGAGCTACATGAGGCTTTATGCACGTAGAATTCGCCCGTCATCTCCTCTTCCGGAATTTCACACATACCAAGAGCAGAAGCACCGCGCTTGCAGGCATGAACTGTCTCTCGCGCGTAGAAGACATTGCCGAGCATCGCGTATTTTACCATGGCGCAGTAGAACATCGGCTTTTCGAGCTCCTTCACGCCCTCCGGTAGCTGTTCCTCATGCCTGATGAGGCTGACGGCAACCGGTGGGAATTTCAAATCCAAAAAACTCATGAGTTTTGCTTGAGCGTCTGGATAATCCTGTTTTTTAAGCTTCTCGTGCATGGCAATTCACCACCTTTTTATATGCGCCCCACTATTTCAAAAATATTTGAAATATCAGCATAAAAAGATGATGGGGTGGGTGCACGCGAGAAATGAAGAAGAGCTCTAGCAGAGGTAGAGGTAGAGGTAGAGGTGCTATCTTCGTGGTACTGCTGGTGCTGGCGTTCGTGCTCGTGGCGGTTCTCATACCCGTGTATGGTGCCGTTACGCCGCCGGTCAAGCAAGGGATCACGGTCACCGACTTTACGACTGATAAGGATCTCTATTCGGCGCGGGGGGTGATGAATGTTTCCTTAGCCGTGTATTCACCGGAGAACGTGTCCGGGGCACTCGTGCGGGTGGAGGGCGTGCTGAGCAGCAAAGGGGTGAAATACGTCACTTATTCGAGCAAGACGAACCTCACCATTGGCGAGAATACGTTCGCCTTTACCAAGACACTACCCTCGTGCTCTTCCTGCGCAGGGATCTCTCAGGGCACGTATTACCTTGAGGCGACCGTCACCCACGGCGGCGAGGTAGTAAAAGCAACGCACAGCATTGCGATCACCTCGGTGCCCAACCGTGTCATTCCCGTGGATATCGTGGTGGAGGAGACGCGGCGGCTGGTCGATTCGGACTCACCAGAAGTCGTTCTGCTGGACGTGCGGAATGCGACGGACTATGACGCAGCGCACATTAAGGGCGCGATCTCCGTGCCGCTCGCAAACTTCACGAATAGCACCGCGGCATTGAACAAGAGCGATAAGATCGTGGTGTACTGTGAAGACGGGGCGAACAGCACGCTCGCTACGACCGTGCTGATCGAGCAGGGCTTCGAGCGGGTATATACCGTGGTCGGCGGGATCAATGCGTGGAACGAGAGCAACTATCCCCTGACTTCGACCGCGGAGGAAACCCCGGCGACACCGGGCTTCGAGCTGATGCTGGCACTGACCGTGGTTTTGACCGTGGCCTCTCGGGTACGGGAGAGAAGGCGCGCTTGAGGTTGTACTCAGCCGTGATGAACTCACGCATGAACTATCACGGCGCACAGAGCGATCAGATGACACCGAGGAGCATCGCACCGCCGACGCCGAGCATCACGACACCCACGATGAGCTTCATGTACCGCCGGGCGCCCTTTCGCCATGCTTCCGCCTCTTCAGGTGCAGTGCCCAGGTAGATGACCAGGAGAATGATCACCAGGGGCAGGACATAGATGAGATTGTAGAGGAGCAGATACGACCCGGTTTGGGCAGGACTACCCGCAAACAGGTCCAGCATGAGCAGGTAGAGCGGCCCGGTGCAGGGCAGGCCGGCGAGGGTGGCCACGATGCCCAGGAGCACGGCGCCCGGGATGGATGCAAGCCGTGCAAGCTTGCCCAGAAACGGCTTGAGCGCGATGGGAATAGCGAGCGTTGATTTCCCGCGCCAGAAATCGAGGATATTGATGATCCCCGCGGGGATGACGACCGCAATCACGATCGCGCGCATGACCGGTGCGACGCCCCCGAAGAGGTAAAACTGCATAAGACCCGAGCCGAGAAGCAGATGCGTGCCGAAGACCGCGATGATGAATGCCAGCCCCACGATGAGCACACGCCGTTTCGTCCTCACCGCGAGCAGGGACGCGAGCAGGACGATCAGGACCGAGATGCTACAGGGGTTGATGCCCTCGACCAGAGCAGTACCGATAAGGATGGGCATCACGGACATCTGTGGCTCCTCCTCCGTACTCTCGATGAAGGAAATGGGATCAGGGCACGTGATCTGGCGGCAGCGCAGGATCTCTGCTTCCAACCGCTCCCGGGTGAGCCCGTGGCCGATGAGCGCGGCAGTGCCGATGAAGGCCGCGGGTATGTCCACCGCCGGTGGATTGTAAGCGCGGATAAAGGCATTCAGGAGCTCCGCGTTCGTCTCGTTATACGAGATCTCGAGCTTATGCACGCGGATATCCTGGTATTTCGCCTCGAGCGACTCGAGCTCAGGCGTAAACGCCAGGCAGTGCGGGCAGTCCGCGCCGTAAAAGTAGTAGAGCGAGACCGTGTTCTGAGCGGCACCGAACGAGCTGAAGAGTGTAGTAGCAGTAATAAGGAGCACTGTAACGAGGCAAAGCACAGAGATCCATGAGTGCATCGCGCAACGCTCACCGCCTTGGTTCGTGTGAGCCTTCTTATCAGCTCGTCGCTCCGCGGTGGGCACCGGACTCCAACGATGCGCATCGGCCTCTCTGCTTGACACGCGCGGGATTGTCCATCTACTAACCATAAGCGATCACCATAATTCCCTCTGCGCGGGCCCAAGTCTGCTGCTCATCCAAAGAACCCCCGCGTGCGTTTACACAACCAGACAAGGAAGAGCATGATCGGCACCTCCGTGAGCACACCGACGACGGTCGCGAGCGCTGCGCCGGAATTCAACCCGAACAGGGTGGTGGCGACGGCGATCGCAACTTCGAAGTGGTTGCTGCCCGCGATGATCGCGGTGGGCGCGGCATCCTCATACCCCAATTTGATGGGTTTCGCAATGAGATACGTAATCGCGAAGACAACGAGAATATTCACGAAGATGCCGACCGTGATCATACCGATAATGGCGGGCAGCTCGACGATCGTTTCACCCTGGTAGGTGAAGAGCACGATGAGCGTGACCAAGAGCGCGATGATCGATATTTTCCCCAGGGCAGGACAGCACCGGCATTCAAACCAGTCCATTCCCTTCCGCTTGATCGCCTGGTCCCGGGTTATCCAGCCCGCGACCAGTGGGGTGCAGATGTAAATGAGTACCGCAAGCGCTATGGTCATCCACGGCACCTGGATCCCGGAGACGCCGATGAGAACGGTTGCGAGCGGCGCGTAGAGGACGACCATCGTGAGCGAGTTGATCGCGGTCATCACGAGCGTGTGCGCCATGTTCCCCTTCGCGAGGTAGCTCCAGACGAGAACCATCGCGGTACAGGGCGCGACACCGAGCAGAATCAAGCCCGCGACATACTGCTGAATGAGCGGTATCTCACCGAGCGGCGTGAGTGTGGAGCCCTGGGGTAGGTACGGTGCAAATACCACGGTGAGGAAGAGCCAGGCGAAGAAGGCCATGGTGAACGGCTTGATCGCCCAGTTCATGAAGAGCGTTGTCGCGATTGGCTTGGGCGTTAGAAGTGCACGCTTCACATCATCAAAGCAGATCTGAACCATGATGGGGTAGATCATGGCAAAGAGGCAGATCGCAATGGGTATGGAGATGTGCGCCACCTCCAGAAGTGCGAGATACTCCGCGAGCTGCGGATACGCTCTGCCGAGCAGTGTGCCTGCAAGGATGCAGAGGATCACCCAGACGTAGAGGTATTTCTCCCAGATGCCCAGTTTCCGCTCCTGCTGTTCCATTGCTCACCGTTCGCTCAGCTCTTTCTCACACTCGAAGCAATAGTCCTTCGGTATGTTGCATGAAAACGATTTCCCGCATCTTTTGCAGGTTATTGTATGCAGAGAAAAGTGCTTCTTCTTTCCCAGCCGCGCCTGCCCCATAGCGTAGTGGAGGCATGCACACAGCCCTTCCGTCTGCGTCGTAGCAGTCGTTTCTGCCACTGCTGATTCCTCAGACCGTGCCGAAAGCCAACCGGTTATTTCATCCTTTGTGGGCACCCTGCCCGTAGACTTGAGTTTCCCGTCGACAAAGACACCGGGTGTTACCATCACGCCGCGGTTTACCACTTCGGCAACATCAGCGACCTCGACAACTTTGGCATCCAGGTGCAATTCCTGAATGACGCGCGTTATCACCTTTTTGGTCGCTCTGCATTTCGCACAGCCCGCACCCAGTACTTCGATCTTCATTCCCGCTCGTTTCACCACGCCGCGGTTTCTCTTCCGATGCCGCTCGCGTCCCTAAGCCAGACCCGCCCGTACCTTCTCGATCGCGGCCTTCACCTCGTCTATGGTCGGCACGGCACCCAGTTTCATCACTTTACCGTCTATCACCAGTGCGGGTGGGAGTGCAATGCCAAGCGCCATACCATCCTGTGACATAATGTCCTTCTTCACCACGTCCGCATCCACGCCAAGCTCCTCGACCGCCTTCTTTGCATTCTTCAGACTGGCCTTGCACCGCGCGCAGGAGGGCTCAGGCCCGAATATCTCGATTCTCATTTTGCTACCTCCTTTCTTCTCGCTCTCGCTATCAATCATTCTGCACCTATAACCCGAACCCGGCCACCATGTAGATCAGGCCCGCCACTGTCGCAGCGAGCACGGCAAGCAGCGCGTAGCTGAGCACCGTTCGCCAGCCGATCAATCGCGAAACGCCGAGCATCGAGGGTATTGAGGCCATCGGGCCACCGATCAGGAATGCGAGCGCCGCCGGTGCGGACATGCCCAGAGCCAGTAAGCTCTTGATCAGAAAGACCTCAACGAGCGTTGGCGTATAGAACGGCACGCCGATCACCGCACCGAGCATGACACCCTTAACGCCGGTGAGATAGCTCGAGACGAGCTCGTAGGGCAGAAAGGCCTCGATGTAGCTCACTACCGCAACGCCGATCAGGAGCAGCGGCAGCACGGATTTCACCAGGAAAAACGCCTCCGTGAGCGCCTTCCATGATTTCGCTGCGAACCCCTGGTGCTCATCAACCGCGGCCAGGTCACGAAGCTGGTACCGCTCTTCCACCGCTTTCGCCCAGGGCGTCTTCGCCACGAGCCAGCCGATAGAGACTGCGCCGAGGAAGGAGAAGACCAGCCGCGCAACCGCGATCTTCCATGAGATCAGGTCTATCGTGAAGATCAGCGCCATCAGATTCGCCGCAGGTGCCATGAGCAGGAAGGTAAGCGCGGGACCAATTCCCGCACCGGCCATCAGGAGACCACCAAAGATCGGGATCATGGCACAGGAGCAGACCGCGAAGATGGGCGCGCAGGCAGCGGCAAAGAGATAGGAGCTCTTTTTGGCGCTGCTCAAGTACTTCAGCATCGCTGCCCGGGGCACAAAGGCTGAGAAGATGCCGCCGAGCATGAACGCAAAGACGAACGCGCCCCAGGCTCGGGTCAGATAACTCGCGATGTAGACAAAAGGGATCGCCCAGATCGGATAGCTGCTGAGCTGCTCGTACTGAAAGACCGGGAACAGCGGCACACCCGTTATCCGCGGATAAACGAGCACCACAAACCCGAGCGCGGTAAGCGCCCAGGGAATGGCGACCTTCAGATATTTCGGTAGGTCCATATTTCAAATATATTTGAAATACACGCTATAAAAAGATTCGTGATCCCGATCCCTGAGAGATCCGCCCCATGCCGATCCCGGCACGCTCCTGCTCAGGTAATCCTGCGACGTTCAGGGGCTAACCGCCACTCACCCACGAGAGGATGATAAGCTCATCTCCCCCCCGGATCTCGGTTTGCATACCGTGCAGGTTCTTGATGTTCATCCCGTTAAGGTACACGTTGAAGGAACGTTTGATCGTTATACCGTCAGAATATCCCCCGGTATTCAAAATGGTCTCTCTGAATGTGTCCCCGTAGTGGTCTGCCAATCTCTTCATTACCGCTTCTATGGTTGTGGGCCCGCAGCAATCGAGATCTGTCCATCTCGTTTTGGTTAACTCGTGCAACGAGAGCGGGAACTTTACCTTTATCGATCCCGACCCTTTCCCTTCTCCGGGCCCTGATTGCCGTGCCGCGGTCTCGGAGATTCCGACCAGGCTATGCCGCAGCGTGAAGTCCCACGCTTCCTTCTGCCAATCCTCCTTGCTCTCGCACAATCGTGTGTGACTGAGCCATGATAACCGATCTTGCATCTGGTCCTCCATACCCCGCCGCTTTGTCGTGAGATCTGGATACACGGTGATCCAGGTCTTCTGCGGCGGTGGCGTGGGATACTCGCGATAGCAGCTCCGGCTTATGATCGTGTTCGGCAGATACTGCGACGCGAGCTTGTAAGCCCGCTCTATCTCATCCAGCGTCGGACGTCTCGTTACCTTCTCAAACGCGAAGATCGGCACGAACGGATTGATCCGGTATCGTATATCCCGGTTTATACTCGCGAGGAACTGTGCTATTTGTTCTATCTCGCTCGCCTCAACGAGCCCGGGCATGTAAATCGTCTGTACCAGCAGCTTGATACCGGATGCGTTCAACGTCTCAACAGCCTTCAACACCGGCTGGTTTGATTTGCCCGTATAGCTGCGATGAAGATCGTCCGAAAATGCCTTTACGTCGACATGCGCCTCAGTCAAGCCTGCTGCTTCCAGTTCCGCGACGTACTGCTCGTCCGTGCCGAGCGCGTAGCCGTTGGTCATCAGCACGATCTCCGAGAACGCTCGTTCGTGCAATCCGGTGACGAGCCCGAGGAGGTAGTCTTTATCGAGTGTGGGCTCGCCACCGGTGATCAGTGTTTTGGCGGGGATGGTGCGGTAATAGGTACGGCAGGCCTGCTCCATTCCATGAGCGCGAGGGTCTCAGTCGCGGTCAGAGGTGTCCCTCCGCCGTCGCGTGTGGGCCGGAAACAGCCATTACAGCGGAAATTACAGCCGGTCAGCATGAACCAGACCCGGGGCTCGATCTCGGACAGGGTAAAAAGGATACAGGAGGTTGCGTTGCGTCAAGGTCCTCAGGAGCGCACAGCCGCGCGCGTGCTTCTTATAACAATTGTTATAGTCTCTTAGAAAGAAAGCCCTGAAACCTTTTAGTTCTGTGACGGGAATGGTAAAGCTAGTGGACAACTCCGATGAAGTTCCCCTGTGAGGTCATTGTCTGGGAGGTGCTGCCCTGCATACGGGCGGCCCTGGCTAAGGAATTAGTTAGCAGGGGATGGTCACAGAGTGAGATTGGCCGAACACTGGGCATTACGCAGGCCGCGGTCTCGCAATACACCTCGCGGAAACGAGGTTCGGGGTTCAAGTTCCCTCCCGAAGCGAAGGATGAGATCAAACGCCTTGCGGATGACCTCGTACAGGGGACGGTCGACGATCTGGTGCTGCGCATCTGCACGATCTGCCTGAAGATCAGGAAGGACGAAGCGGTCTGCAATTTGGAGTGGTATAACCTCACGGAATAAAGGACGACCGGAGCAGATTTCTGGCGAGGTACTTTGCGAGGGCGATGATCGTGACCATCGGTGGTGCACCGGGTGCGGCTGGGAGCACCGAGGCGTCGGCAACGTAGAGCCCCTCGATCTCTGTTGCAAGTTCTTTATCGACTACATCACCTATGCGGGCGGTGCCGCCGGGATGCGCGCCCCGGAGCGGCGTCGAAACAAAGGTTGAGGCGTCTGCACCGGCCCGTTCTAATATCGTGCGTGCAATCGAGGCGCCTTCAGCGAGTAGCGCAGCATCGTGGGTCGTTACACGCTTCGTTATCTCATCTGCCACTGCTCCTACCGCGTCATCCGGTATCTTGACCATCATCCCGAGGATGTCCTCTGACGCGACCGTGATGCCGTTTCCCCTCAGCGCTCGTACGAGCCGGTTCGAGACGTGCGGATAAAGCACGAACTCGCTACACTCGATCGACGCGTTCATCGGCACTTCGCTGTTCTGCCCTATTCCTTTCAATACACCGCCAATCGTCGTAAACGTATCAACGAATAGGTGTGGTGATATGGGCATGCCTGTCCGTTGCAGCAATCGCGGTGTCTCCAGCGCGCCTGCAGCCAGCACGACGATATTAGCTTCGTAAATCCTGTTCCGGGTGCGTACACCGGCAATCGCGCCGTTTCTCACCACCAGATCGATTACTGGTGTGTCAGTAACAATCTTTGCACCGTTCTGTCTCGCCTGCACGAGGAACTCGAGCGCGGTCCATTTCGCGTTGTGCGGACAGCCGAAGGCACAGTTGCCGCAGGGCGTGCACCTCGCGGGATCGATGCATTTCGGCATCCTCGTGACCCGGAAGCCAAGCTCTGTGGCCGCTGCCATGAGCCGTTTGGTGCCCGCGCCGAGGTGCGAATCCGGGAGCGGTCTTATCCTGAGCTCATGCTCGATCTCCTCGAACTCCGCGCGGAGGTCGAGCCCCAGGGCGCGCAGCTCTGATTCTAACGCGCGCACGCAATTTCCCGCGGAGACCAGGGTCGAACCACCCAGGCAGCACGTTCTGAGGATCTCGACCTCTGACCGTACGGTGGCATAGCAGTACGTGGCCTCTTTCTCAGTTACCCCCGGGCCGCGTTCGAGAAGAACGACCTCGGCATCACGAGCGGCGAGCTCTTTCGCGACGGTCGCGCCTCCCGCGCCTGAGCCCACAATAAGTACGCGCATCGGTTTTCTGATATGCTCTGCGATAAAATGAACTTAGGGACGCGCGGAGCAAAAGTCGACTTCAAGAGCAAAAAGATGTTAGGTGGCAAAGGCCCGAAGGTGCGAAAGCTATATACGCGATGCGTGCATAGGCTAATATAAGTATTGAAAGATATGTTGGGGCAGAATATTCGAGTGTAATAGCAGGGTGGCAGTTAATGGCGCGCTCGATGAAGAAAACGTTACAAGAATAGGGAAATTGGTATTAGTTTGCTAAAACGTAATGGAGAACGGGTGTTATAATGACCCTAAAAGTAAAACGGATATATGAGCAGCCCGCAGAAGATGATGGATTTAGGATACTGGTTGACAGATTATGGCCCCGTGGTCTAAGCAAAGATAAGGCCAGCGTGGACTTATGGCTCAAGGATATAGCGCCAAGCACCGAACTAAGGAAATGGTTCGCGCATAAAGAAGAACGATGGGACGAATTCAAAAAGCGGTATTTTGGTGAATTGGAGGGTAAACACGAGCTGTTAGATGCAATACGTGAAGAATCAGTAAAAGGAAGCGTAACGCTGCTGTACAGTGCTAAAAACGATACGTTGAATAATGCTATGGCTCTTGTATCGTATATCCAAACGGTGAATATGGGTAATAAAAACGAGCATAACGACAACGTTATAGAGTGAGAATTTGTATGCCCGTACGCGGGTAAAGGAGCTATACCATGCTGGAGGTTATCAAGGATCTCCATCCGGTTCTCCAGGCACTTCTCGCGACCGTGTTTACCTGGTTCATGACCGCGCTGGGGGCCGCAACGGTCTTCATGACCAAAGAGGTAAAGCGGAACGTACTGGACGGCATGCTCGGGTTCGCGGGTGGTGTGATGATCGCAGCCAGTTTCTGGTCGCTCCTCGCGCCCTCGATCGCGATGTCGAGCGGGCAGCATATGCCCGCATGGCTCCCGGCGGCAGTGGGCTTTCTCGCCGGTGGCGCTTGTTTACGTATGATCGATAAGGTACTCCCGCACCTCCATGTCGGCTATCCGATCGAGGAAGCGGAAGGGATCAAGACCTCGTGGCACCGGAGCACCCTGCTCGTTCTTGCTATCACCATGCATAATATACCCGAAGGACTTGCAGTCGGTGTAGCCTTTGGCGCCATCGTCGCGGGTTATCCCGCGGCAACACTCGCTGCGGCCGTTACCCTGGCAGTGGGTATCGGAATCCAGAATTTCCCCGAAGGGCTTGCGGTGAGCATGCCGTTGCGGCGCGATGGCATGTCGCGACTGAAGAGCTTCTGGTACGGGCAGTTATCGGGCGTCGTGGAACCGATCGCAGGTGTTACCGGCGCGGCAGTGGTCATCCTCGCCCGCCCACTCCTCCCTTATGCGCTCGCCTTCGCGGCTGGCGCCATGATCTTCGTGGTGGTCGAAGAGGTCGTGCCGGAGTCGCAACGCGGCGGTAATGCTGATCTGGCGACGATGGGCGCGATGCTCGGGTTCGTGGTCATGATGGTGCTCGATGTCGCGTTTGGGTAACCTATACGTACCGGCAACTTCGCTGTTGCCGATCATGAATGTGTGCACGGGAAAACTTTTTATTGCCTCGCACACCTTGTGTATGCAGGAGATGATATATAATGGCAAAAGTAACGCGTGAGATGGTTGAGAAATCGGGGATCAATGTCGACGAATTGCTGGAGCTTCTGGTCAAGAATGCTGCGGCCGAGCTGACCACGTTCTACTACTACACTATCCTTCGGGCAAATCTCATCGGCCTGGAGGGCGAGGGGGTCAAGGAGATCGCGGAGACCGCACGCATAGAAGACCGGAACCACTTCGAAGCGCTCGTGCCTCGTATTTACGAGCTTGGTGGCGAGCTGCCCAGGGATATGAAGCAGTTCCACGATATATCCGCCTGCCCACCTGCATACCTACCGAAGGACAGTACGAACGTCATCGAAATCCTGAAGGTGCTCGTGGAAGCGGAGCGCTGCGCAGTCCGTGGCTATACGCATATCTGCAATCTAACGGCGGGCAAGGATCACCGCACCTACGACCTGGCTCAGGCGATCCTGAACGAAGAGATCGAGCACGAGTCCTGGTTCTCCGAGTTCCTTGGTGAGGGACCGTCCGGGCACTTCCTGCGTAGAGGAGAAACCTCGCCATTCGTCTCGAAGTTCCTGAGATGAGTTGAATCGTGCGTAAATCGGAGTCCCGGCATTTTTGCGGACTCCTTTTCTTTTTCTTTTTTGGTCTTTGTATAGCTCAATAGCAATCGAAGACCATCATGATGTATCGGGCGGTTTGCTTAGGACGAATCGTGGCGTTCTCTCTTATCATGCACAGAAACTGGCGTCTTGGACGCTGAAATTCGGGAGACATTCTCACCCTCCAACAAAGTGAGACGCTGAAAACGGTAACTACAGTCATCCATACCTTTTTAAGTTCAGTTCGATAATGCACTACTGTCAACAGGAGCGGAGAACCAATGGATACGTTATTTGTGCTGTTAATTGTGCTCGCCGTAATTTTTGTGCTCGGCATCGTCATTTACTTCTTCCTGACGTACAATCGCTTCCAGAGCTTGAAGAACGCGGGAGAAGCGACGCTCGGGCAGGTGAAAGTCGCCCTGAAGAAACGGCTGGATATGATCGAGCAGCTCGTTGAATCGGTAAAAAGCTATGCACGGTTCGAACGGGATACCTACGAGAAGATCACCCAGCTGCGGGCAACCATCGGTAAAGCAGGTGCCGGTGAACTCGGGCGAATCGATGCGGAAAGCCGTGGCTTGCTCGGTAGCCTTATTGCGGTTGCGGAAAATTATCCGGCCTTAAAGACTTCTGAGACCGTCGTGGTAACGATGAATGCGATTAAGGAACTGGAAGAGGAGATAGCGCGACATCGCTACACCTATAACAACATCGTTCAGGAATTCAATACCAAGCTTGACGTCGTGCCGTCAAATTTCGTGGGGGCTTCGATCGGGCTGAAGAAGATGGCCTATCTCGAGTTTGAAGAGGCGGAACTGAGACGGCCCGCGGTGAGCTGGAGTTGAACGAGAAGAGACAGATCACCCTTCTGGTAGTGGCAGTTTTCGTGATTGGCTCTGCTGGTGTACTGCTAGCAACTGCTCTTACCGGCTACGGAGATGTTTACGTTCGCCAATACCGGGCTAATCTGTATCTAAACGGGACGCTTGCGGAATCGTTCAGCTACCACATAGCGGAATCCGGCACGTACCGGATGCTCTATCGGGTCTGGGAAGCGCCACTTTCGTGGGAGAACCCCGGTGAACCGTATGTAGAACCAATCAGCATCTCGCCACCGCCAGGAACGATCGCCTATACGAAGGACTGGCAGGGTGCTGTAACACTACTTTCAACGACACAAGCCGTATATATCGGTGATATTCGCGCCTTAGCAGTGCGGAATGAGGCGGGCTGCTATAACCCTGAACGATTCGATGCGGGGGAGTACCAGATTGATTATCTGTTCCGCTTGCATCCGCCACTGGAATGCGATGCTGAGTATTGCCACGTGAACGTGAAACTCGCCACTGAACATCTGCCGTACCAGCAGGTTACACTCGTCGTTCATGACCCGAATAATTCCGTTGTACAGCTTTTCTCGCACCCGCCAATGGAGATCACGAGGGAAGGAGACACGTGGGTTGCAACGGGCGCAAGCCCGAAGGATACGCTTCTGGAGCTCGAGCTGCTGCTCAAGCCCGAACTTGTAGCTGAGCTGGCGGGGTTTCCACGTCACGTAACGGACGTCGAGGGTAAAACGGTCACCGCAAATTCACGCTATGCTCTGGCCTATCGTTTCTTCTCTGCAGTGAGTTTTATCCTTTTAGCACTGATTTTCCTTTTCCCAGTACTGCTCGTGCTGGTGTATTACAAACACGGAAGGGAGAAACAGTTCACGGTACCGAAGTCCCTGAGCTACGTGCCGAGGAGCAGGAAGCCCTGGCTGGTGAACCTCGTGTTCAAAGGTGACGCCTTTAATTTCGATGAACACGGCTTTTATGCCACTCTGCTCGATTTGCAGCGGCGCGGGATCCTCAAGATAGCGACAGAGGGCAAACGGGGCAGGATCGTAAAATCGGGTGGAAGTGTGAAGATCACCTTGCTGAAGGAGCCTGCTGTGGGGATTGATGAGTATGAAGAGCGCGTGCTCTCGTTTTTACGAGATTACGCGGAAAACGGCGTCTTTGACACCAGAGCTTTTGCGGCACGAGTTGAGGAGTTACGGGATGCTGCGCGCATGGGTGATAATGCACGGCTCAGTCTCAGCGGGATCCATAGCAGATTGACCGGCTTGATGAAAGATGCGAATAAGAGTGTCGCGGAAGAGTTTGTCATGGGCGGCAGGATGCAGTTGGCGAAGCTCATTATCCCTTTTCCGATCACCCTGCTTGTCGTGCTCCTGTTATTCCTCATGGTTCGGGATACGTATCCCCCGTTACAAACCGCACTCGTTGCTTCAGGCATTCTTACGCTCCAGGCCATTCTTCCCGTAATGGCCCCAACTGCGCTCTTTGGCCGGTGGACGGGCGATTATTATAAAGAGAAACTCGAGTGGGATGCGTTCGCAACGTTTCTCTCGGATTTCGCAGCGATCCGTAAGTATGCGCCTGAAGATGTAGCCATATGGCAGGAATGGCTCGTCTACGGCACTGCGCTCGGCGTGGGCGATACGGTTGCGAAAGCGATGGAGCACCTGCAGGTGAGCGTACCCGCTGGTACTGCTGATGCAGCGATATACTTGCCGCTCTACTTCGGGCACGTACACAGTATGACGACTCCGGTAGCGACGGGAGCAGGTGCCGGGGGTAGTGGAGGCGGTGGCGGATTTGGCGGTGGCGGTGGCTTTGGTGGTGGTGGTGGAGGTGCGAGATAACCCTATTGATTAGTACGGTACTCAGGCAAAGGACATGTTTAAGAAGCTGTGCCAAGCAGTATCGAGAATGCTTGAGGGCCGGGGCTGGGATTTGAACCCAGGTCTAGGGATCCACAGTCCCCAGGGATAACCGCTACCACACCCCGGCCATACCAGATGCGTACGCTCTAGGTTGGCGCAGAATACTACTCTCTAAGGGCTGTTACCTATTTATCTTTCTTCGCGCTGCGGTCCGCGACGACGCTGAACATACCGGCAGCGGCTATGGTAGTGTGAGCTGCGAACCCATGTTAGGGGTGTGAAGCGCCGCGCTGCTTCTTTCTCGAGGTTGCTATCAAACTTAGGCCGATAATCCCGATCGTAATAGCTGCTGGGGTGGTCCGGTCTCCGAATAGGCTGCCATGAGCCATGACGGCGGCGCCCGTTAACGCCAGTACTATCCCCAGGAGAAATACGACGTTTGTAACCGTGACACTCATAAGAGATCGAGGACACGCTATGCTTATTAGCGTTTCGGCCAGAGCTCATCTGTCCAGGAATTGCTGTCGTAAGAATGCACGTGCAGTTTCCACCTCTTCTTCGTGGTGATCTCGCACAGTCCGCGAATAGAATGAACGCCCCACTGAGACGGAACCCCGGAGTTAACGTGCGACTGTACCGTTTTTAACTACGCATTATTCTGTTTATACGTGAAGCTCTTCACTTCACAAACGATGACGCGTTCGAAGCTCGTGACATGTGGCCTTACGGTCTGCTTTCAGCTGCTTTTCCATAGGTTCCGCAACACTTTCACCCCGGACCAAAGTCCCGAATTCGTCCTTGAACTGCTCTTTCCCCTGATCCTGGGCGAAGATGACCCGGCAATGGTGCTCTGGATAGTCGTGGGGAGACATCCTCTATCTATTCTCCAGAGATTGCCAAACGAGCCTCTATCAAAACCGAATACGTTCGATCTCAGCTTCGCGCAGGTTGTTTTCCATCGTCCAGAACCACGCTTCACCGTGCGGCACGCGGAAGACCGCTAAGAGCGGATTATCAGGTCGCCCTGTCCCGATCGCTTTTAAGAACGGTCGCTCTTCTATGAGCCGCGCCTTCAGCACAAGATCCTCTCAAAACTCCACCGCACCAGTCACGCGCAGCATCGTTCCAGCGCCCGGCGCGTTACCGGGATTATAGAAGCAGAGCGCCACCTTCGGGTTGCGCTGCAACTGCTCGTAGATCGCTTTCGGTGTCCCGGTATGGAAATAAAACCCCGTCTCGTCCGCAAACCACATCAGGAATTTCCGTACACGCGGCTGATCGCCCTCGACGGTCGCGACACTGGTCACTGGATTCTGGTTTGCAAAGGTGATACAATCCGGGATAGTCATTCACTATTTCACCTCTTCTCACTTGGCCGTGCAGTCATTTAAAGGTGGGAGACCGTTGGACGAGCGCGGCATATTCTCGCCCTTCTCCTGTGCGCCACCCCATATAGAGAACGGTCAGAGAATACAATCCCTGACATCCACATAGAAGGGGCTGAACGCAGGCAGTTTGCCTCCGGACTCGAGTGCTTTGGCATATATGTGCCATGTGTCAATCTGCGGTTTGAACTTTTTGAGTACCGCAACAAGCGGGTCGTCCGGATCCAGATTGGCGACGAAGAAATCGCGGTTGGCATCGAATACGATGTTATTGAACGAGCCGATAAGGGCTGACATCGCATCGCCGTGGTCCGGTTTGAATGCGTGATCTGTCATGAAATACACCTTGAAATACTCGCCCTCTGCAGGTATCCTCGGCACGCGACCAAAGAGACTCAAGAATCCTAATAGCGTGCGCATCACGTGCCACATACGCGGCTCTTTCGTATAGCACATCTCCGCCAGTACTGAGCAATCCCATAATCCCGCGCAGGCCACTATAGTACCCTCCGCATCTTTATCATGAGCTACCCAGAACTGCTCCAGGCCGTATCCGGGGATGCCGTTCAGATAAGATGCGAACCCTTCTGGCGTGTAGGGTGCGAAGTGCGCACGCCCTGCATTGTACTCGTTAATGAGTCGCACAACAGCAGGGATATCCCTTATCGTAGCGTGTTCGATCGTATAGTTCGCTGCGATCCCCACTTTTTTATACGCGGTTAGTGCACAAGATTTGAGCGTTCTCATGCTCGCATAGCCCCGTTTCTCGAACAACGCCGTCGAGGCGTCGTTCGGGCCGTAGATATAGCAATACAGGTATTTTGAGCCGGTTTCTTGGGCTTGCTGCTCCGCTTCATGCACCAGCGTGGTAGCCACTCCTTTGCGCCGGAACGCCGGATGTACCATTACCTCAGCTAGATAGACGTACGGCTCTTGTTGCGCTGGCGACTGCTTCACTGTCCAGCCGATCCATCCACCAACTTCACCGTCATCCTCTTCGGCTATGAGAACGTTCCAGTTATCATACAGTGCATAGCGCGCAGTGAAGTTTGATTTTTTGTCCACGCCCACGGCACAGTGTTCGTTACCGTGCGGACATACCTTCTCGATCGCTAACAGCCGGGCGGTATCGCCTTCTTCAAACGGTCTAATGTGGACCATTTCTATCACCTCCTCCTAAGCCATACTAAGTATCCTTCATACCAAAAACTTTTCGAACACTAGCTGTTATGCTGGCCTCATTGTTCTCTCTGTTGCATTTTAACCCACGGCTTTCAACGCTTCAACTTCTTCGTATCAGCTGCGGCCAAGACAATATTGATCCCGGTGCCGCGTCAGGTAACCTAATATCCTCCATTCCCCTTGTTCTTAGTACCATGACGAAAGAAGAGACGGTATCCTGGTTCGGGCAGGAGTTCGTGGAGTCCGATGCTAAAGCGCTCGGTACCTACATCGCCGCACTGGTCTTACGGTTCCAGGTGCGGTACCGGACCGATATGTCCGTGCTGAGCACGGATATGGAGTTGTGGGAGCTGCGAATCAAGCCCTACGTCGCGCTCTTGCTCCACGACCCTGAGGAGCTGCGGGACGCGGTTGCCGCCGGCAAGCGGTTTCTGAAGGTGTTCGTCCAGCAGACCTCGATCGAGGAGTACGATACAGTTATCGACGACCTCGAACTCGCCCATTACGAGACTTTCAAAGCCGCGTACCTCCGGCACGTGAATCGCAGCGCAATCACGGGCACCATCGCGGGCTCTAACGCCTCGGCACTGGTCGGCAGGTTCATTCGTGATGTCGCGACCAACCGGTTCTCGAAAGGACGGACGACCATGATGGGCAGTACCATTCTGGTCTCACCGGTTGCTGAGCTCATCCAGCACTACAACTTCTCACATGAGGACGCCACGAGGTTCATGGAGATCCTGCGGCTCGCGGGTATTATGTTCCTGGACATTGTGCCTGCGCCCGTGCTCGAAGTGGAGTTCGTCGAGAGTCTCGGATAAACGCGGAGCAATCCGGTTTCTCACGACCCAGGAAACGAACGGAACGATCAGTGCCTATGTTCTGGATTAGCAGTAGCTGCGTCGCGGTCGGCTCGGCGTGCCAATTCGTATGTGAAATCGCTCCGGTCGTTTTCCCACGGTTTTTGTGAGGATGTTTCGCTCTCACCCGGCACCATATCCTTAAAACACCGGCCGCTTTGTTCTTATCAGCCTGCAAATGCCGGGTGGTGCGCGATAAAAAATGTTAGAGAGCGTCTTGATGAAACGGGCACCGGTAATCGTGGCCGTATTGCGGACCTTATCGCGTCAGGATGCAGCACGCGCAGCGGAAGAAGGCGCGGACGCGCTTGAGCTCCGCATCGACCTGCTAGGGCCGGAGGATCAGCGCATCGCGCGAATCACCGAATTCCTCGACCCTCTACCGCTCCCGATCATCGTCACAAACCGAAACCGGGCGGAGGGCGGTGCGTTCTCGGGCACCGAACACGAACGGCTCGCGCTACTCCGCAGCATTCTCGACGCTGTGGAGGTTCATGCGGTGGACGTCGAGTTCTTCTCCTCGGCTTTAGAGCGGAGGCAGCTGATCGCGAAGGCGCAGGAGCGTTGCGTGCCGGTCATTTGCTCGTTCCACGACTTCGCGGGTATGCGATCTCGCTATGAGCTCCTGCGAATCGTTACCTGCATGCACGAGTGCGGTGGCAGTATCGCGAAGATCGCTCTCACACCTCAGTCGCTTGATGATACGCTGATGCTGCTTGAATTCACCCACGAGCTCACGCGCGAGGGTAAGCGCATCGCGATGATCGGTATGGGATCTTTCGGACGGCATCTGCGCGTTATCGCACCGCTTTACGGCTCGCTCTTGACCTATGGGTATCTCGAGGGCGAGCAGGCACTCGCACCGGGGCAGCTCAGTGTGCGGCAGCTGAGGCATATGCTGGAGGCGCTCGGCGTTAAAGCAGTCTCTTCTTGAGCGCGTTCACCGATTCGATATCCCGCATGCCGCGGAGCCCCAAAATCCGCCCGATCCTGCTGCGGAACGTCGTCTCAACCTTGATGCCCTCATGCTCCAGGCGCACGGTCAGTCGCTTATTGAACCGCTTTCCTTCGCGGTCATAGTCCGTGAGAATCGCAACTCGCTTGTACCTGCTGCGGAGATCATCGATGAACGGGGTATCAGGCTTCGTCGAGCACATGAGGATCTCCTTGGTAATCCCCAGCTCCCGTAGCCCCTCTTTATCTCGAACGCCTTCCACAATGATCGCATCCACCGACTCGTTCAACTCCTCTATTACGCTCTCCAGCTCCGCGTAGGTCTCAAAATCACGCTTCTGCTGCGCGCGTTCCAAGCGATTGTTATTGTTCATTCCTCTGTCCGCAGCACGTTACGCCGTACTAAAGAAACGTGAGTCTGATACCCGCTTGCTCCATATACGCCAGCCCCTCTCGGTCACTATACTCGCCCGAGATTACCACACGCTTGATGCCTGCGTTGATGATCAGCTTCGCGCAGATCTTGCACGGGAAGGCGTTGACATAGAGCGTTGCGCCCTCCGCATCCCGGCCTGCCTGCAGCAGTGCGTTCTGCTCCGCGTGCACGCCCACGCACTCCTCGTGGCGCTCGCCTGAGGCAATGTTCAACTTATCCCGCCGGCATTCGACATCAAGACAGTGCGGAAAGCCACGCGGAGCACCGTTATAGCCGGTCGAGACGATCACGTCATTCTTAACCACTAAAGCACCAATCTGCCGTCGCACACAGGTTGAGCGCAGTGCCACGTCGTTGACGATCTTCATCCAGTATTCGTCCCACGGTATCCGCTTATTGCCTGCCGCTTTGCCGTTCATCTTCCCCAAAAGATCTCGTGCCTTAACGCCAACAGTTCGCTCATTGCAGAAATAGTCCGGGCCATCCGAAAACCGCTTTCTGATTAATACGTGCGCTCAACATATTTAACTTAAAGATTACTGAGCATCAACCAGAAACAGAAGCGGAAACGTATCACGCGGAGTTCGATGACCGAAGAGATCAGAATGCGGAAACAAACCTTACGGGAAACGTTCTGGTGGCGAATGAAAGCTGGGCGAACTGCAGTACGAGCAGGGGCTGCATATAGTGCCGTAGCATATCCGCAATCACGGGTGGTGCATCACTGATGATCCTCGAGCTCATTGCACTTATGCTCGCGGCCTCTCTGGTGGGCGCGATCGTGAAATTGCGCCGAATCTCCAAAGAGCTCGCAACGGCGCAGGATCGCTACGAGACGGCGCTCTGGGAATCAAAGAGCCGCACCATGTTCGCGGACGAAGCGCTTGAGGCGGTCGAGGAGTGGAAGAAGCGCTACGCGGCGGAATGTGCGTCGAAAGAAGAGCTCATGAAGCAGATTGAAGCGTTGCGTAAGAGCTACCGGGAGCAGATCCACAGTGTCTCGGATACCTACCGGGCGGAGACAGGCAAGCAGGAAGAATCGTGGGGCGACCGCGAGCCGTATTGAGATACCCGGAAGCTCACCAGAGCAGCTCTTCGATCAGCCGACGCAAAACGCCTTTACGCCTGCGCTCATCATATGAGATGATCTTCTCGCGCGTGATCCCGCTGCGCTCCTTTGCTCGGGCGAGAGCGATATCCTTGCCGCCGAGATGGTCTATCAGCCCGATCTCCTTCGCTTCGCGGCCGAGATAGACCTTCGCCGTGGCCAATTCCTTCAGTGTCTCCTCGTCCAGCTGCCGGTTCGCGGCGATCGCCGAGAGGAAGTGCTCCTTTATCTCCTCCAGTTCCGCTTGCAGCAGCGCACGCTCATCCTCCGAGGGTGTCTCATAGGGCAGTCCCAGGCCCTTGTAGATACCCGTCTTCAAGGTCTCGATATCGATCCCGAACTTCTTCAGCAGTTCACCGATGTCCGGGCGGATGCTCAGTACCCCGATACTGCCCAAAGTGCTCAGCTCGTCCGCGACAATTTCGTCGCAAGCGCTCGCGATCCAGTAGCCGCCCGAGGTCGCGTGCTCCCGTACCCAGGCGATCGTGGGCTTCTTCATCGCTTTGATCCGCGTTGCGACCTCTTTAGCCGCAAAGGGCGTGCCACCGGGAGAATCGATCTCGAAGACGACCGCTTTGATCCGCTTCCGCCGTTCTACGTCCTCGATCGCCTGAATGATGCCTCGGGAAGACGAGAGGAAGCCGAAGAGCGAGCTCTCCGCAGCAATCGTTCCTTTGATGGGGAGCAGTGCGATCAAGCCCTTCGCGCTCATCGTCTCGTAAAAAACGTCACACTAACTTATTTGTAGCTCCTGGTATAAATCTAGGTGACAGTGATACGGACGGTATGCACCCCTCAATGCTGGCGGCGCACATCAGCGATTGGATACGAGAACGCGTAAGCGAGGCTGGCGCACGGGGCGTTGTCCTGGGCATGAGTGGTGGACTTGATTCTTCAGTCGCCGCGGTGCTCTGCAAACGCGCATGTCCTGATACGACACTTGGTCTGATCCTTCCCTGCAAGTCCCCACCAGAGGACGTTACGCATGCGCGATTGATCGCCGCGCAATTCGATATCGAGACAGAGGAGTTCGATCTTTCTGCCATATTTACCGCGTTCCTCACGCTCCTTACCGGTGACGAACGGCACGGTGGCGCTGCAGAACGAACGGTCGAGCTCGCGATAGCGAACCTCAAGCCGCGACTCCGGATGATCTGTCTCTATTACTTCGCGAACAAGCGGAACTACCTCGTCGTCGGCACCGGGAACAAGAGCGAGCTCACGATCGGGTACTTCACCAAGTACGGCGATGGCGCTGCGGATATCCTCCCGCTCGGCGATGTACTCAAGACCGAGGAGCGAGCGCTCGCCGAGGAGCTCGGGATTCCACGGGTGATCATCGAGAAGCCGCCGAGTGCCGGTCTCTGGGCGGGGCAAACGGACGAGGGCGAGATAGGCATGAGCTACGAGCTGCTGGATCGCATCCTCGCCCTGTGGGAGCGCGGCGATGCGGACGTGAGCCGAACCGCGTGTGATCCTGAGTTGGTGGCGCGGGTAAAACAGATGGCGGAACGGTCGCGGCATAAACGCGAGCCAATACCGATCTTCAGGCGCACAACCGACGAGCGGGGAAATCCCGGTCATTCATGATTCAATAATCATAACCCCCTAACACAGGGTCGTCATTAAGGTTCGTTTGAGTTCAGGTTCTTGTAATCGGTACTGTTCCGCAAAGCAGCCATGACCATGGTGGGTAAATCGTCCCGGTTCGCTTCGGTGACTTCCAGGATCTCGAACGTTCTCCGTATGCGCTGCACCAGCTCGTGCATTGAGCGTTGATGGACGGTAACCACGAGGTGCTTCTCACTCGCCAGTGCACGCTCGACCGCCTCGATGAAATTCCTGGACTTCAACTCCATTGTGCCGATCTCATCAATGATGATCAGCTTGATCTCCGGTCGTATCGTGGCCTCTACTATCGAGCGCGCGCCGATATTGTCCAGATCCGTGAGGTTGACGGTGTACTTACCTACGGTAGGCCCCCGTGTCGGAAGCTGCACGTGCGCCAGAACGCCCGTCTCGCCGGTGCGGATGTCTTCAATGGTGAACCCCACTCGGCGTCCGTGCTCGCGCAGGTCGGCGGTGAGCATGCCGCCCACCGGCACGCCATCCGCTTTCAATCGTTCGATTACTACTTTAACGATCGTGGACTTGCCTATTCGCGGCTTCCCGGTGAGCCCTATTTTGAGCGGCATCGTTCTTCTTTACCAGTTCCTGCCCTTCAACGATACTCCGCTACAGAGTGATTGTCGTGAGCGGAGGAAAAGAGCAAACGCGAGAAAGAAGAAGAAGACTGCAGGAATGAATGAATACGTGATACCAAAGAGAAAGACGAAGAGGGCAGAGCAGACGGGGCCCAGCATGACCCCGAAGGTCTTCGCGAATTCAAAGAGGCCCGCGTACGCGCCATATCGTTCCTGGGGCACGATATCAGCGACCCGTGCCTCGATCAGCGGCTCCACAAGGGTTGTGCCCACCGAGATCACGAAGATCGTTACAAAAAGGCTCGGGAGCGTCTGCAGAAACCCCAGGGGGATGATGAAGATCGCGGCCACCACGAACCCGAGGCAGATCAAGCGTGTCTTCCCGCGCCGGTCGGCCAACCGCCCCAGCGGTATCTGGAAGAAGAGATATGGTGCGGCCGAGACGGCGATCCAGAGCCCTATGACGAACGGACTATATCCGAGCCGATCGAGGAAGAGCGGCCCGAAGACCCACCTGGCTGAGTACCAGAAGAAGAGTGCAGCGGTGCAGAGCTCCAGAACGATCAGCTCGCGCTGCTGGCCGAACTCCTTGAGCAGCGCTCGTAAGTCCTCGTGATGCGACACCGCTTGGGCAGCGACGCGTGAGTTTTGACGGGCATTATCCGTGAGCTTGATGATGAAGGTCAACGAGGCAAGGAGCAGCATCACCGCGAAGATATACGGGGTTCGCAGCGCGAATCGGTCCGCGAGCAGTCCGCCAATCACCGGGCCGATGAAGAGCCCCGCATTGGCAAAGGTGCCGTAGACCGATCGGAACTCGCCGCGCTGGTCGCTGGGTGAGATATCCTTCACGACTGCCTCGCTGATCACCCATGCCGGTGCCATGGCCATCCCGAACAGGAGCTGCAGCACGATCAGCGCGTACAGGCTGGTGTTCAGGAAGAAGGCGAGCAGAACGGCGGCCAGGAGCAGAAAGAAGGCGGTGAGCAGTCGTTTCCTGCTGAACCGGTCGGCGAGGATGCCGGTGGGCAGGCTGAAGAGCATCCCGGAGAGCGAGGAGAGCGCGGCCACGAGTCCAACCAGTTCCGGCGCTACCAGAAACTGCTCCAAATATAGCGGGTGGATGGTGATGACCGCGCCGATGGCGACGCTGAAGAGCAGGAAGAGCGTAGAGATTACCCGTAACTGCGCGGTACGTGACTTGCGCGGTGGGTCAGGCCCAAGGAAGCTCGATGAATTCATACACAAACAACTCCTTTACCGGTCAAAAGAGTAATACGTGTGGGGGCAAAAAAAAATCCACGTCCGAAGGTCTGCAGGGAGCTATGAACACAGAAGAGGTTGATGCATGGGTTAAGCAGGGCTTTACAGTCGATGCAGACGAGTTCGCCGCGCTCATGGCGACGGTGAAGCAGACGTTGCAAACTGAGCTGGGCGTACGCAAGGGCAGCGGCATGGTGCGGATCGATCCCGAATCGGTAAAGAGCGTGGTGGTGATCGGCGATATCCACGGTGATCTGAAGAGCTTAACACATATCCTGAAGCAGCCGGAGGTCGCGGAGGCGGATCGAATCGTGTTCCTCGGCGATTATGGCGATCGGGGCGATGAAAGCATTGCCACGTACTACCTGGTCTTCACCCTGAAGGCGCTCCAGGGCGGCAACGACCGCATTACGCTCATGCGCGGTAACCACGAAGGCCCGCCGGATCTGCGCTTCACACCCCATGAACTGCCCTTCTACTTCATCCAGCGCTTCGGCGAGCAGGGCAAGGAGCTGTACCGTGCGTTGAAGGATCTGTGGTCCTATCTGCCCTACGCGACGCTCATCGCCGGCCGGTACATGCTGGTTCACGGCGGCGTGCCCTGTCACGTCTCCTCGCTCCATGACGTGGCCTTCGCACGTGACTCACATCCAGCCTCGAGCACGTTCAAAGAACTCCTCTGGAACGATCCGATCGAGGCGTACGGGTGTTTCGAGTCCTTCCGGGGCGCCGGAAACCTCTTTGGCCGGAACGTTACCGCTGCGTTTCTGCGGATGGCGAACGTGACAACGATCATTCGCAGTCACGAGTTCTGTGAGGGTGTGGAGACACGACATGAGGGTAAGATTCTTATAGTCTTCTCGCGCAAAGGCGCGCCCTACTACAACACGAAGGCAGCCTACCTGTTCTTGAACGGGGAGCTGCTGCGTGAGCCTCAGGATGCCTATACCCTGGCGCGACGCGCGGCACGGGTGTGGTGAGGCTGCACGATCGATCTGGTACGTTTTTAGGCTCCTGGATTAGTGCATGCTATCAGTTCGAAGTCATCAGCGTAGTGTTCTGATTCTTATCGA
>DSCO01000047.1 GCA_011049045.1 Methanomicrobia archaeon
CAGAGGATGTGCTCCTGAAGAGCCGGATGAGGGAAAACTTCACGTCCGGTTCTGTGAGGGGGCTCATAGTCACCTCGGAGCCAGTACTCCAACAAGAGGTAGGCTATGAGCTCTACTCGACATACTAAAGCATTTGCTCCTATAAAAAGGGCTACTTTGGATGGATCCATCCGCTGTAGCAAATGGGCCCGATGCGATTCGAACGCATGACCTTCGCCTCGTAAAGGCGACGTCATAACCAGCTAGACCACGGGCCCGCTCCGTTACGCTACGTGTGCTCCACACTCGGCTTCCTGCAGCCGATAGCACAAACAAAGATGTCGAAACGTGGTTTATGCTTTACTTTACCTGGCTATAATGATATACACATACTGGTACTGCACATCAGCATAAAAAGGTGAACAGGAAGAGAGGGTAAAAATGCGCGGTGGATTTCGTAAGGGTGTGGGCGGCTTGAATCCGAAGCTCTTAAACCAGCAGATGAAGCAGCTGGGGATCAGCCTCGAAGAGCTGACCGACGTCGAGCAGGTGGTCATTCGAACCGCGGACTATGAGCTCATCTTTGAGGATGCCGCGGTCACCGTGATGGACACGCAGGGCGCGAAGATGTATCAGATCACCGGCACGCCGATCAAACGTCCGCGAGCAGAGGCGGAGGCCGTGCCCGAACTGAGCATCTCCGCGGAGGACGTGGCAATCGTTATGGATAAGGCCGGGTGCAGCGAGGAGGAAGCGCGCGCAGCATTGACAGAGACGAACGGCGATCTAGCAGAGGCGATTTTCCGGCTCGCTGAGGGATGACGACCACCACTTCGGGTATTCAGCCGAAACGGATCGGAATAACGTCTAAAGCGCGATCTGAAGATCTTGTGGTGGTACGGCGCCTCGTGGCCGCGCTCGAAGAGCAGGTCGCGGTCGTTCTTGACGAGACGACAGCGGCAAAGCTACAGCGGGAGGGAACGCGCGTAGGTGATATGGCGGTTGATCTTCTCGTCTGTGTCGGTGGCGACGGGACGATTCTCCGGGCTCTGCATGCGGTGAAGAGCACTACACCGGTGCTCGGTATCAATACGGGTGCCATCGGGTTCTTGGCTGAGGTGCAGCCTGAAGCCAGTGTTGCGACGCTCACGAGCTTGCTGCAGGGGTTTGATGTCGGGCCCAGGGAGCGGCTTGCCGTTCGCGTCAATGGCAAAGCGGAAACGATGCCCTACGCAATGAATGAAGTGGTCGCCATTACCTCACGACCCGGTAAGTTGCTCCATTTCGCTATCTTCGTCGATGACGATGAGCTGGAGTGGCTGCGCGCGGACGGCGTGATCTTCGCAACGCCCACCGGAAGTACTGCGTATGCCATGAGTGCCGGTGGCCCGATCGTCGATCCCGCGGTGAATGCGACGATTATCGTGCCCATCGCGCCCTTTAAGCTCTCTGCTCGACCCACCGTCGTCGCCATCGAGAGTGAGATCGGTTTCCAACTGCTGGAGGAGAAGCCGGCTGAGATCGTCATCGATGGGCAGTATTACCGCGCGATCCGAAAAGAGGAGCGCATAACCGTTACGAGAGGCGAACCTGCCTTTTTCGTTACCCTGGGGGATAAGCACTTCCTGAAACTCCGTTATAAATTACGGGTCGAGGACGAGAGAGATAATAGAATAAGAAGATTGATATAGATTGAGGGTGAATGTGTGTAGAGAAGAGGGGAACCGAAAATGGTAAAGATATCGGTACTGAAGTTGAGCAATAAGCGGGTGGTGGACTCAGACGGCAGTGAAATGGGCATACTCCACAACATCGTGGCTGAAGCGAACACCGGGTCGCTGCGCGAGCTCGTGGTTAGACCTTCGGATGAGCTGGACGCGAGCAAGTTCAAGCAGGAGGACGGTTACGTCTTCATCCCGTTTGATGCGGTGAGCGCGGTTAAGGACGTCATCGTGGTGGACACGCAGAGGATTCGTGTACGGGCGTGACGGGATTCGAACCCGTGATCTGCAGCTTAGGAGGCTGCTGCCATATCCTTGCTAGGCCACACGCCCCGTGGCCATGAACGACCGAATGTAAAGAGGGGGTTATTTAAGAAAAGGCTTCCTCTTTTCCAATTGTTTCGTGAGTTTTCGGCACGTCTTTCACCATGGCGACACTGCAAAAGAGCGTGGAAACGGCAGCGAGGATCATCGCCCAGCACGACTTTGCACGCGTTATCTCGCACTACGACGCCGACGGCATTACGGCCGCGGGTATCCTGTGTATCGCGCTGTTGCGGCAGAACATTCAGTTTCACGTAACGATCGTAAATAAACTGGAAGAGTCGTTCGTTCAGGGTCTGGATGATGATCTGATACTGATCTGTGATATGGGCACGGCGCAGTCCGATGTGCTCGCCGAACATCTGAACGAGCGGGCAGTGGTCATTATTGATCATCACGCACCCCCGGCGTCCGTTCCTGTACTGAGCACCCCGTCTTCGGTCATCATCAATCCCTGCAGCCTCAACGCTGCCGATGCACGGGACCTGGTCAACGAACGCGGGAGCACCATATGCGCTGCAGGGCTCTCGTATCTCGTGGCACGGCGTCTCTCCGGAGAGAAGCGGGGTAATATCGACCTTGCGGGGCTTGCGATTGCCGGCACCATGGGCGACAAGCTCGATCTCAACTCGGGGGTGAACAAATTAATCGTGGATGAGGCGCTTCGGGAAGGTGTCATCTCGATCAAAAGGGGGCTGAAGTTCGGCGACGGGCAACTCCAGGAGCTGATTAACTCGTCCACCGATCCCTATACGCCCCTGACTGGCAAGCCGGCATGGGTTTCTGCAGTATTGAATCAGGTAAAGATCGAGGGCACTCGTGAGGTGACCGATCTGACGGAAGACGAGGAAGCGATGCTGACTGCCGCGCTCCTGGCGCTCGTGCGGGAATCGCAGCACGCAGGGATCAGCGAAGACGATCTGGTTGGACCGACATATCGTCTGCATTGCGAGGTGATCCCGAATAGCTATGATTTGATGCGGGTGATTGACGCCTGCGGGCGCCTGGGTAAATCCGGGCTCGGGCTCGGGCTCTGCCTGCGGGTGGCGCGGCTGAGAGAAGAAGCGACCATGCTCTACGCAACTATCCAGGCAAAACTCGTCTCTGAGTTGAATCGTTTGGAAGCCGGCGAGGGCGCGGTAAAAGGTCTCACCAATCTCTACTACTTCTATGTGCAGGAAGGTGGCGTTACCGGTACACTGGCGGGCATTGTGGCCGATTATCTCTACACCGATAAGCCGGTGATCGGGTTCAATAAAAAGGAACGGGTGGAGAACGGCAAGCAGGTCGAGACAAAGATCTCCGGACGCTGTAACAAAAAGCTCATCGCAGGCGCAACGAGTATCAACCTCGCTACCGCGATGGAACGCGCAGCAAAAGAAGTCGGCGGCTTCGGTGGCGGGCACCCGGTGGCTGCGGGCGCGTCCATTCCCGATGGCGCAGAAGAGAAATTCAGTGCAATTCTCGATGCCCTCATCGGCGAGCAGAAGAAGTGAGCAGCAACTAACTGCGCGTACCCAGCCGAATCACGAAAGGAACGCACGGCGAAAAAGAAAAGGTTATCTTTAATGATGGCCGAGAAAGAAGTGCCTATGGGAGTTGCGGTCATTGGTGGCGGCATTTCCGGTATTGCAGCGGCGCTCGATCTCGCTCATGCCGGGTTCAGGGTATATCTCATCGAGCAGCGTCAAACGCTCGGCGGGAAGGTTGCTGAACTCGCCGAATGCAAAATAGGGTTAGCGCCGTGGCTCGCTGAGGTTGAGAACCAGCCAAACATAGAACTCTTACTGGGAGATACCGTAGAAGCCCTCTCGGGCACGGCGGGCGATTTCCGCTTGACCGTCTCAGGCCGTGTACTTGCGGTCGGGAGTATCATCCTGGCGGCGGGCTATGAGATCTTCGAGAACGTTTCCCCAAGTTATCATCTTGACCATCCAGATGTCGTTACCACGCTCGATTTTGAACGAATGCTGCGGGTCGCAACGAAGAACGGTGAGCTGACTCGGCCCTCAAATGGCAGGCCTGTTCGTAAAATCGGCTTCATCCAGTGCGTGGGCTCGCGCTGCACGGAGAATGAGCTCTGCTCCACCGTGTGCTGTGCTTGTACCGCGCGTGATGCGAAGATTGTCAGGCAGCGATTCCCCCGGGTTGAGGTCGCGCTTTTTTACATTGATCTGCGGGTCTTTGGCCGGGATGAGCAGCTGGTGGATGAACTCAAGAGCGACCCCGGCGTGCGCTACATTAAGTCGCGCGTGCCTGAAGTCATTCCGTGCGGTAGCCCTGTTCACGAGGATATATCGAGCGGCGAGCCATTGCTCCTCAAGTATGAGAACTTTGCAGCGGGGACGATCGAGCAGCAGGTATTCGATCTGGTGGTGATTGCTGTTGGCCTGCTGCCTTCGAAGACGCTGAACGAGCTTACCGAGATCCTCGGGGTCTCACAAGATCCATTCGGCTACCCGGCAACGAGTGCCACAAATCCCGTGGAGACGAGTGTGCCCGGGATTTTTGTCTGTGGCTGTGCTAATGGCCCAATGAAAGTACATGACAGCATCGCGCAGGGCAGTGCAGCGGCGGTGAAGGCCGCGCGGTTCGTGAAGCGCAGTGAGCATCAGTACGCTGAAACGCCAGAAGAGCGAGCAACGGTGGGCGAAGCGCCGCGAATCGGTGTCTTTATCTGCGGCTGTGCGGGCGAGATCAGCAACAACGTCGATATCGCCGCGCTCGCAGACCGCGTGCGGAGTCACAAGAGCGTGGTGCACGTTGACACTGAGTTGACAACATGTGAAACGGCAAAGGAGAAGATAACGCGCGGCATACGTGAACATCAGCTGAACAGGGTCGTCTTTGCGGGATGCAGTCCCCGAAGTAGTGAATCGTTCCTGAGTGCCGCGTGTGCGAACGCGGGATTACCACCGTACTCGCTGGGAATTGCGAACATACGGGAGCAGTGTGCCTGGGTACATACCCGCGAGGAAGCGACCGAGGTAGCGGGCGAGCTCGTCACGATGGCTATCGAGCGGGTGCGGCATCAGCCCGAAGAGGCGAGAGAACGGTACCCGGTGATCCCGCATGCGCTCGTTATCGGTGGCGGCGTGTCCGGCATGACCGCAGCGCTGGATATTGCGACTGCGGGATACGAGGTAACGCTGATCGAAAAGGCATCTGAACTGGGCGGCGCCCTGAACACGGTTGATGCGTTTCCAACAGGTGAACGGGCATCTGATATTTTTGCCCGGCTCAAAGAGGATGTGACCAGGAACGAGCGGGTAACTGTTTATACGAACGCTGAATTGACCGATTGGTCGGGGCGGCCGGGCGCATTCACGGTGAGGATACGTACCGCAGACCGTGAAGAGGAAATCGAGTGTGGTGCAGTCGTTGTTGCCATAGGGGCACAATTAGTGAGTCCTCGCGGGTGGTTTGGCTACGGAGCAGCTAAAAACGTGGTCACGCAACCCGAGTTTGCTGCATTGCTTGCCGCTGATACAGCGGACGCTGGCACGATCGTTATGATGCTGGATGCGGTGCAGAACGAAGGCGTCTACCCGAAATACAGCAGTATCGAGCTGGTAACCAATGCAGTACGGGCGAAGGACCGTAATCCCGACGCGCAGATCTTCGTGCTCTATCAGGAGATGAAGACGTACGGAATAGGGGAATTGAAGTACAAGGAGGCGCGCGAAAAAGGGGTGATCTTCGTCCGGTACACACGGAACCGCCCGCCAGAGTTGAACGCCGGAATTATCTCGGTCTTTGACATGGTTCTGGGAGATGAACTCCTGATAAAGCCTGACTTGATCGTGCTCAGCACGCCGATGGTGCCCTCAACAGGGCATGAGCGCCTGCATGAACTGCTCGGCATTCCCGTGAACGGGCACGGCTTCTTCATCGAAGCACGAGAACGGCCACGGATGAATTTCACGCCGGTTGACACGCCAACCCGGGGCGTCTTCGTCTGCGGCTCTGCGCTGTTTCCCACCTCGCTGGAGGAGTGCGTGGTGCAGGCGGATGCAGCGGCCTCACGAGCATGTAGCATGATCCTCGCACACGAGTACCTCACCCTTGATCCCGTGATTGTGCGTGTGGATGAGACGCTGTGCCGCGGCTGCGGACTCTGTGCGCAGGTCTGTGAGTACCATGCGATCAGACTGCAGGAATCAGACGGGTTCCCCATCGCGAGCGTTAGAGAAGCTATCTGCCAGGGTTGCGGTGCCTGTGCCGTTGCCTGCCCTACCCGAGCTATCAGATATCGCACGTCCACGTTAGAACAGCTCACTGCCATGATCGAGGCAATCGCCTAGGAGGAGCTTATACCATCATGAGTGAAGAGGACTTTGAGCCGCGTATTGTTGTATTTTGCTGTACCGGATGCGCGTATGCGAGCGCGGACCTGTCGGGAGCCACGAGACTCCAGTACCCACCGGGAGTACGAATCGTGCGCGTGCTCTGTGCTGGTCGCGTAGACCCGTACTTCGTGCTCCGTGCATTCGAACGCGGGTTTGATGGGGTTCTGATCGCGGCCTGTCATCCGGGTGACTGCCGTTACCACTCGGGGAACGAAAAGGCAGCGCAGCGCGTCCAGATGCTCAAAGAACTGCTGGGAGCCATCGGGATCGACGCGAAACGTTTGCGCCTTGACTATTTCGCATCAGTCGAGGGCGGGAAGTTCGCGCACCGTATTACAAAGTTCGTAAACGAGGTGCGGAACCTGGGCAGGAACGAGGTACGGGTAGAACGGCCCAAAGACGCGCCCGAGGAATTAGAGAGCATCATCGCTGATACCGCGGTATATTACTGTGCAGAATGTGGCAAATGTACCTCCATCTGTCCCGTTTCAGAAGCAAAGCCCTTCTCGCCCCGGGTTACGGTCGGCCAGGCCCTCTTCGGGTTCACAAACGACGTGGAGCAGGTAGCCTTCGATTGCCTCACCTGCGGGCGCTGTGGGGATATCTGTCCCGCGGTGGTTGATTTTCCTGAATTCATACGGCGCGTGCGCCGGCGGCTGCTCTTTGAGAGCTACGAGCCGAACCCGAGTCATGGCAACCTCTTCGTCTCATCGGCACGTATCATGTCGCAGACCGAGGTGGATGGCGGGATGAGACGCGCTCTGTTTAAAGAGCTCAAAACAAAGGCGCGGGGTGAGCTGGTATACTTCACCGGCTGCGCACCGCTCTATCAATTCCTCTTTAAGGATATTGGATGCGCGGTGGATCTACCCTTTGAGCGCATTGGCGCGGAGATCGCGAGTATCCCGCGTGATGCGGTCTTCTTGATGAACCGTGCTGGCGTAACGCCCGCAATTGCAGAGCGCGAGAAGTGCTGCGGGCACGACCTCTACTGGATCGGTGATGACGAAACCTTCCGGGCACTTGCCCGATACAACGCCACACTGCTCAGAGAGACGGGCGCGAAGCGCGTGGTCTGCTCATGCCCCGAGGGCTACTGGATACTGAAGCAGAAATATCCAGAATTTGTGGAGTTCGACTTCGAAGTCCTGCACATCTCCGAGCTCTTACAAGAGCTGGTGGAGCGTAGTGACCTGCAACTCGGCTCAGCGCCGGCGGACCGTGAGCGAATAAGTGTCACGTACCAGGATCCCTGCAGGTTGGGTAAATTGCTCGGGGTCTACGATGCGCCTAGATTCTTGCTGCAGGAGGCGGGATTTACCCTATCCGAGATGGCGCATGCACGGGAGATCGCGAACTGCTGTGGTGGTCCGAACGCGTGGGTGGGTTGCGGTAGTGCGCATCGGCGGATGCAGCTGACCCGGTTGGAGGAGGCAACTGCAACCGGTAGCGAGCTACTCGTGACTGCATGCCCGAAATGTCAGGCGCACTTGCGATGTGCGCAGCTGGGTGACCTCCCGCCAGGCCGATCTGTGAAGATCGAGATAAAAGATTTAGTAACCGTGCTCGCCGATGCGGTCAGAGAGGTGCACTGAGATGGGACGCGTGCTGGTAATCGGAGGTGGTATCGCGGGAATACAGGCAGCGCTGGACCTCGGCGATCGCGGACACGAAGTCTATCTGGTGGAGAAGAAGCCATCCATCGGAGGCCGGATGGCGCAACTGGATAAGACCTTCCCCACGAACGACTGCTCCATCTGCATCCTCGCTCCCAAGATGCTCGAATGCTTCGGACATCCGAACGTAACGGTCATAACGAACGCGGAAGTAATGGGCCTGGAGGGCGCGGCGGGGAACTTTACCGCACGTATCGTGAAGAAGCCGCGGTTCGTGGACGAGCACAAATGCACCGGCTGTGGGCGCTGTGTACTGGCCTGTCGGCTCAAAGCGCGGTATCCGGACGAATTCAATATGAATCTGGGCAAACGACCAGCTATATCGCTCTATTTCATCCAGGCAGTGCCCCGCGTCGCGATCATTGACGACGAGCACTGTCTCATGCTCACGAAGGGTAAATGCGGTAAATCCCCGCCCTGCGTCGAGGCCTGCGGGCCGGATGCGATCGATTTCGAGCAGCAGCCGGAAGAGCTTGAGCTCGACGTGGATGCGATCATCGTGGCCACGGGCTATGATTTCGCCGAGCCCACACAGTTCAAAGAGTACGGTTACAGCGTCTATCCGAATGTGCTCACGGCACTGGAATTTGAGCGGCTGATCTGCGCGGGCGGCCCGACGGAAGGGCACCTGCTACGGCCGTCTGACGGTAACGTGCCGCGGACGGTCGTCTTCATCCAATGTGTCGGGCTGCGCGATCGGAGCAATTACCCGTATTGCTGCAGTGTCTGCTGTTTAAATGCTACCAAGGGCGCGATACTCACCCGAGAGCATTACCCGGACACGAAGACCTACATTCTGTACTCTGAATTGCGGGCCGTAGGTAAGCGATCGCAGGAGTACTTAGACCGTGGAGAATCGGAATACGAGATCACGTACGTACGGGGCCGTCCGGGCGAGATTATCGAGGATAAAGAGACGAAGAACCTGATCATCAAATATGAAGACATGGCTACCGGGAAACTGGAGCGCATAGAGGCCGAGCTGGTCGTGCTGAACACGGCGCCAATACCGAGTAAGAGCGCAAAAGAGCTCGCGGCTGTGCTCGGTATACCGGTTGACGAGTACGGGTTCTTCACGCCCATAGATCGGCTCGGCGCGCCGATTGAGACGAACAAGGCGGGGATATTTCTCATTGGCTACGCACAGGGCCCGAAGGACATCCCGGAGAGCGTGGCCCAGGCGAGTGCTGCTGCAGCTGCGGCCTCTGAGATTATAGCACGAACGGGGAGGGATCACATTGACGGAGCGTGACGAGGAGATTCGGATCGGGGTATTCATATGCCATTGCGGCACGAACATCGGTGGTGTGGTGGATGTGCCGGCGGTAACAGAATACGCGAAGACGTTACCACACGTCATGCATGCCGAGCGGAATCTTTACACCTGCTCATCGGACGGCGTGGACTCGATTAAGCAGGCGATCGTGGAGAAAGGACTGAACCGCGTCGTCGTTGCTGCCTGCACGCCGCGAACGCACGAGTCGCTCTTCCGGACAGCGTGTGAAGCTGCGGGGCTCAACAAGTACCTCTTTGAGTTCGCGAACATCCGCGACCAGTGCTCCTGGATCCACATGCACGAGCCTGGGAAGGCAACGGAGAAAGCGAAGGACCTCGTGCGCATGGCGGTGGCAAAAGTAGCCTTGCAGGAGCCGCAGGAGGAGGAGCAGGTGAGAGTTGAGCCGAAATCGCTCGTGATCGGCGGTGGGATCAGTGGCATGACCGCGGCATTGAATCTCGCGCGGCAGGGCTTCGAAGTGCACCTCGTGGAGCGTGAGCCGGAGCTGGGTGGATTGCTCAGAAGACTGTATAAGCTCTATCCCACCTTCGCCGATGCGAGCGAGTTCCTGCGTGCCGTCGTCAGTGACGTGCACGCGGAGAAGAAGATAACGGTCTGGACCTCGGCCTCAGTGGACGAGGTGGAGGGCTATGTCGGTAATTTCACCGCCGCGATTTCCACGAACGGCGCAATACAGAAGCTCAACATAGGCACGATCATTGTGGCGATTGGTGCGGAAGAGCTCAAACCTGAAGGGCTCTTCAGGTACGACGGAAAGCGAGTGATCACGCAGTTGGAATTGGAGGAACGGCTGCGATCGTGCGCCGAGATAGGCGATTTCAGCACGCTCGGCAACCGGATCGTGATGATCCAGTGCGTCGGCGCGCGCGGCCGGAAGGTCTCTTACTGCTCGAAGATCTGCTGCACCACCGCTTTGAAGAACGCGTTAGTGATAAAAGCGCATGTGCCCGCTGCTGAGATCTATATCCTGAACGAAGGGATCAACGTCTACGGCGACTATGAGCACCTGCTCACCGAGACGCGTGAGCAGGGTGTACGATTCGTGCGGTTTGTGCCCGGGAGCGAGCCGATCGTTGAGGGGACGAGCGTCAAGGTCTATCATGCGAATATCCGCAAAGAGCTCGACCTGAAGGCCGATCTGGTAGTGCTCTCTACACCGCTGGTCAGCGCGTCCGAGACCGAGCGAATCTCGAAGATGTTGAAGGTGGCGCGGGGGCCAGACGGGTTTTTCTTCGAGGCGCATGTGAAGCTCAGACCGCTGGATTTCGCCACCGATGGCATTTATGTCTGCGGCACTGCTCACGGCCCCCGCGATGTCCCGGAGAGCATAGCGCAGGCGCTGGGCGCGTCATCGCGAGCCTCGATCCCCATGGCGCGTGGATACGTGGTGCCTGAGGCGATCACGCCCGTTATTGACCAGAATGCCTGCGTGAAGTGCGGGATCTGCGTCGATAAATGTCCCTACGGCGCGTTACGGCTGAATGAGCATCTGGAAGTGATCGAGGCGCTCTGCAAGGGGTGCGGCACCTGCGTTGCCGCGTGCCCGACCGGTGCATTGGACCAGCGTCACTTCAGGAATATCGAAGTCGCGGCACAGATAAAGAATTTCTTCACACTCCTGCAGCGCGAGCAGGGATAAATAAACCTAGAGGTCCGCTTTCACCACCGGCAGCGTGAAACAGACCGTGCACCCCTTACCCGATTCAGATTCGATCCAGATGCGACCGCGGTGCATCTCAACGATCCGGCGTACGATCGCCAACCCGGCGCCCGTGCCTTCGCTCCGCCGGTCCACCTGGTAAAAGATCTCAAAGACCTTCTCCTGATCGCTCTGAGCGATCCCGATCCCGTTGTCTTTCACAAAGAAAACCGTCTCATCACGGTCCATACGATGTCCAAACTCAATTTTGGGATCCGGGCGATCGCCCCGATATTTGATACTATTGCTAATAAGATTTACCAGGAGTTCTACGATCCCTAAACGATCCACATTGACGGTCGGGAATTGATCAGCGACAACGAGTTCAACGCCGCTCGCCTGTAGCTCACCGGCGGTTTGCGACAGGGCGTCCTGGAGGAGTGTGCCAAACGGCATGTCCTCAGGCGGGTTCGCCATTCGTCCAATACGCGAGAGCTTCAGCGTCGCGCTCAAGAGCTCGTCCATCCTGGTCGCTGCGGTCGATATGTACCGTAAATCGCTCATCACCCGCTTGTGGTTGCCCAGCTCTAAATCCTTCCGGAGCATGTCCGTGAAGCCTGCAATGGTTACGAGCGGTGAGCGTAAATCGTGGGAGACGGTATAGGTGAACCGCTCCAGCTCCCGGTTCTTGGCCGAGAGCTCCTTGAGGATCTTGGCACGTTCAGCATCCACTCGCTTCTGGGCGGTGCTGTCCTCATACAAAACGAGCTGCTCGCCCGTCGAGAGCGTAACTGAGCGGAAACAGATCACCTTCCTGGTGCCGTCCTTGCAGGTAACCGTGAACGACCGAGGCCTGAATTCCCCGGGCTTTGACGCTTTCAGATCTGCGAGCCATGCTGAGCGAGCTGCTTCGCGAACTGACTCATCCGGGAAGGCTTTAGTGAACCATTCACGCCCGGTGAGGACGTCTTCCAGCGTATATCCAAAGAGCTTGGTGAACATGGCATTCACGCAGCGATACCGACCATCAGGGGATATAATAGCAATACCAAAGGGCGATTCCTCTGTCAGCAGACGGTAGAGCTCTTCGCTCTTGCGGAGTGTATCCTCTGCCTGCTTACGCGCCGTCTGATCTATTAAAACACCGCGCAGGCCTACCGGCTTATTCTCGCGGAGAATAGGGCTCGAATGGATGGAGATGGGAAACGTGGACCCGTCTTTCCGCAAGGCTGTGTACTCAATACCGCCGAGCGACTCGCCCTGAAGTACCCGCTGTATATTCCGCGCGGCTCGGTCCCGATCCGCAGGGGCGATCATGTGTAGCGCGTTCAACCCGCGGGCAAACTCCTCTTCAGTATACCCAAAAACGTCAAAGGCGTTTCGATTCACAAAGGTGAGGTTACTGCGCTCATCGAGTTCAAAGACCACCTGGGGCAAGGAATCAGCAAGCTCCTTATATCTCGACTCGCTCTCGCGCAGCGCATCCAGCGCCCAATTTCTCGACACTACTTCCTCGATCACGTAGATCAGGGTGCCATACATGCTCGCGATATCACTGCCTTTCTGGAGGTAGTGGGTGGCGCCTCTGTTCAATGCCTCAATCGCGACTTCTCCTCGACCCTTGCCCGTGAACACGATGAACGGTATGGTGCTGCTGCGCTCGCGCACTTGTTGCAGGAGCGTCAAGCCGTCCAGTCCGGGCATCTGGTAATCGGAGACGATGACGTCATAAGAACGCTCATCAAACCGCTTGAGCGCTTCCTCCACCGAGGCCGCGGTATCCACAACGAACTGCTTCTGCTCGCGTTTTAGAAAAGCTTTGGTCAGCGCAAGGAATTCGGGCTCATCATCGACATGCAGGATCGTTATCTCCCGTTGCGCCTCTGGCTGTGGCATTCTATAACCGCTCCCGTTTGCCGCTGTGCCGGGTTAATCCGGTATGTCTATACTATGTATATGCTGGAGCACTTATAGTGTACGGGAGGGTGTTGCGAAATGATCATCGCAGAACTCACGGTTGTTCCCCTCGGTACACAAACACCGAGTGTGAGCAGGTACGTGACGAAAGCGGTTTCGGCGCTAAGGAAACTGGGCCTGGAGCCGCAGGTGACGGCGATGGGCACGATTATCGAGGCTGCCGAGCTGCCCGTGATTCTGGAGGCGGTCAGGACGGTGCATGAGTCGGTCTTCGAGCAGGGCGCGTTACGGGTCGTGACCACGCTGAAAATAGACGAGCGGCGGGACAAAGCGGGAAGCATCGAGCAGAAACTAAAAGCGGTACGGAGCGGTTATAACGGATCATAGATCCTAACTAGCGCTTTGCTCTCCTGCTGCTGCTGTTGTTTGTAGAGTATATCCTCTCAGTATCTCCATAATGCAGTCCTTTTCTCGCCCTGATTCTAAATAGCCAGCCCGGTTTAATCACGGGTATCTCGCTGGTGAAATACCCACACTGTTGCTCCAAAAACCAGGATTGCACCATCATTACCTCACCAGCCAATCCAGCCGGGCAAATTATGTATCCTCTTCAGGACCTTCACCTTTGGGATGGGAAACATGAATTAAATTTACGCTTTTGAATGAATCGCTTTTATCCTCGTCTTCCCGGGCGGCAAATACCGCTGCACTTTCTCTAACGTTACCTGGTGCTCGATTCCCTCTTCTCCTTCCGCTTTCTCTTTTTGCCGCTCGAGAAATATCGTGACTATTTGTTTAGCCAGCTCGCTCTTCTCCAGCTCGCCTTCCGGTGCGAGCTCCACGTACAGCTCCATCTGCCGTTGCTGCTGCTCTGTTGCTGGCACGATCACCAGTTTACCCTCCTTTATACCGATGCAGAGCCCTAAGGGCGCCTTGAAGTAACGTCGCTTGCCGCGCACCACGAAGCTCCCTTTTTTGATGTATTCGCCCGATGGCGGTGTCTTGCTCACCTGCTCGCCGGGCACGCAGTAGCACTCGCCCTCGTAGAACCCGTACTTCCACAGGCTTGAATACGAGGTGGCGAACTGCGCGATCTCCCTCAGCCCCGCCTCTGTAATCGTTTTACCGCCCGTCTTCGCGATCACGACCGGCGCGCCCTCGGCCTGTGTATGGCAGAACAAGTCGTTGTGCTCCATATGCCGCTTCACCACAAGCTCGTTCGTGGTCGCATCTCTGCCGCCGATGACGAGGAAGCCGTCTGAGGTCTCGAACCACCTGAACTTCTCGTACCACTCCTCATGCATCGGTCTGGCCGCTTTCTTCTCCGGGATGAACACTTCTGCTCGTGCAACCTCTCTCGCCTTCTCAGTCTCTATCCGCTCCTTCGTCTCCTCGATCGCGCGTTCTACACCCCCGCGCTTCTTTCTGAACGTCTTTGCGTGTTCGTAATACGCACCGGCATTCTGATGCAATGAGAGTGAAGTGTCAAGCTCAAGCGGGAGATCGCTGTCCGGCAGGGTTACGGTAACCGTCTTTCGTCCCTTGGGCAGTTCGCGAAGCAGCGCTTCAAGCTCGGTATACCGCGTGTATATCAGCTCACCCTTCTGTATGCAGGCCGCTTCCTTGCGCTCGAAATTCTGAAGCGCGGCGAGCTGCTCGGCCAGCACGTGCTCGTGCTTGCTGATCCCTTTCTCCTGCTCGACCTTCACCTGCTCCTCGACCGCTTCGGCGAGTTGCTGGGTGAAGAACTCGTCTGCCGCCCCATTGAATGAGTCAAAGAATTGCTTCTCCCGCTCGCTGTACGCGCTCAACTCGAACGGGAGCACATCCAGCTTATCCTGAGCAGCTTCGAGCACGATATGTGGTCTCAAGAGGGTTTTGTCGCGGGTGAGCAGCGGCTTGAAGAGCGTCTGCAGTGCCGCGGCAATCGCTGAAATATCAAGCTCAGTGAGCTCGTTCGCCGCCCTGGTCTTCTCGATGCTTGCGAGCGTGCAGAGCTCTTCAGCGTATAAGCCGCCCAGGCTCAGCTCTGCAGCCAGCACTCGTACCACGTCCCTATCCTGGTGCTCGCAGAGCGCTTTCAGCTCCTGCTCGGTCACGGTCAACGGATTCACGCGCGACGGTGGGCGCTCGTATTTCGTGCGTACCTTGATCTCCCGCGTGGCGAAGCTCTTTCGCCGCAACGGCAGCATAATCGTCTCTTCCTCGTCAACGAGCACGAGATTACCCCGGGGCAGCAATTCCGCCAGTAGTGTCGTCTTTTTATCCCAGCGCTCGATCGTTAACGCCACGATCCGGTCGAACTCGAGCTGCTGGATTGCTGCAAGCCGCCCGCCGCCGAGATGCTTGCGAATGTACATGGCGAAGCTCGAGGGCAATCGCGGCGCGGGTCGCTTGTATCTGGTGAGATGGATTCGTTTTCCCGCTTCGATGATCAAATCGAGCGAGCCCTGGTCTTTCTGGTGCAGTTTCAGCCGTATCTCGTCCTTACCGTGCTGATAGGCCTTCACGAGGCGCGCGCCCACCAGCTCCTGGAGCTCGATCACCACGGCTGCAACGTCCACACTGCTCATGGACTCCTTCATGCCACTTGTAAGTGGATCGCGACGAAGAAAAAGGAACGACACGGTAGCTAATCTGTTCGCACGGCTTTTGCAAGGGAGCATACCCGCTCGTCCCGATCCCGAATCCAACGCAACGCCGAGGACGATATGCTATAACGATGTTCGAGGCGGTATATAGATACGGTATATCCCCCTGCGGCGATGTGGCAGCTAATAACTTGCTACCGCTCAGGCTGGCGGGCTCTCAGTATGATGAGGAGCCAAACAGCCGCGACAGAAGGTAAATCACAACCAGAATAAGGATCAAGATGCCGAGCGCGATGATAATGTACGGCAGTAATTTGATAAGCAGCCAGATGATGGCCAGGATAATGAGTATGACCACCAGGACGGTCACCAATGCTGGTAGCCCGCTTAGAGACCTGTTGTGCGGCCGCATTCAGCGATCACCTCTACCATTTCATATGCCACCTTTACCAACCGGAGCCAGGTATTTGCCACTGCTCGCAACCTCGTCGGGTCGTCCTCTGACAGGGACATGTGTAACGTCCGACCCTGGAGCGCGAGCGTCACTGCTGACCGTCTCGCTGCATCCCCGGTATCCTGCTCTGCCTTGATCGACTGGTAGATCGTCTGCACGGTTTCCGCATCGGCCTCGAACTCGAATGCCGCACTGATCTGCATGTAGCGGGACCTCAGGAGTCGTCGTGGACAGCACTACTTGCGGGCGCTAGCTCTGTAACCTCAATTCAGATCGCTTTTAACTTCTTCACGACGACGGTGGGGCGTTCTTTCTCCAACGCGCGATAGCCGCAGTAAGGGCAGCGGACGCCCTGGTAGTTCTCCTCATGAATCTCTACCTCGCGCTTGCAGCGCAAGCAGTAGTAGCCCATGGTCTAGTCGCCCCCCGATTTCGCCTCGCGCTCTACCGTAAGTTCAGGCGAACGTTCCAGAATTCGGCTCACCGTCCGCTTTGCTGATATTCCCGGTGCGGTATGCGGGATGTAGGTCCCACCGGTGAAGGTATAGCCGCATTTTCTGCACTGCCAGATGCCCGTTCCGATCCGACGTACTGACGGCTGCTCACAGCTCGGGCACGTATGCGCAGCTCGGGTTCGCTCCTCGATCGAGACAATCGCTCGCCGGATCTTACGACCGTACCGAACACCGAACCTGCCCGCGGATTTCGTCTTCTTACCCTTCTTTCCCTTCTGCTTCCTTGCCATCTCTCGTTGCCCGCGTAAACCTTATCTCCAAGAAAAAGAAAAGAACGAACTAATATATAGTTTAGCGATACGAATGCCGGCTCATCAGGAACCTGAAGCTGGCAGCGCGCCATGAAACTATCTGACCTGTCGTTAGATGCGGGCCTGGAAGCTCTTCTTGCTCATAGCACAATAAATGAGCTGTATCCGCCGCAGGAAGCGGCGATACGAGCCGGATTGCTCGATTCAGATCATAATTTCGTCATTGCCACGCCGACCGCGAGCGGCAAGACCTTCCTGGCTGAGCTCTCAATGCTCCAATCGATCCTGACGGCCGCAGGGAAGTGTCTCTACGTTGTACCACTGAACGCATTGGCGTACGAGAAGTATCAGAACTTCAAGGAGCGATACGGGGCCGCAGTAACGGTGGGGATCTCGACCGGCGATTATGAGAGCTCATCACGATACTTAGAACGTTACGACATCACCATTCTAACGTTAGAGAAGCTCGATTCGCTCACGCGGCTGAAACCCGCTTGGCTGCGGAACATCTCCGTGGTGGTGGTGGACGAGGTGCATGTGCTGGGCGATGACAAACGCGGGCCGCGGTTAGAAGGCGCAATGGCACGGTTTATGAGCTTCAATACCGCTGCACGCGTCATCGGATTGTCCGCGACCATCTCGAACGTTGCGGAGTTCGGCCGCTGGCTCGATGCGCGTGTTATCCAATCGGACTGGCGACCGGTGCCCCTGAAGGAGGAGATCTTGCTGGCGAAGAGTGACCGTGAGATCATCGAGCGCGTCGATCTGGAGGTAGACCGTGGCGCGCAGGTGCTCGTCTTCGTGAATACGAAACGCGGTGCCGCATCGTTTGCACGAAAGATCGCTGCGGAGTTGCGATTGCGGAACGACGCGCTGGATAAGCTTGCCGAGAAGGTGGATATCGGCGTGGATGATCTGCCGGAGATCGTGCGCTATGGCGTTGCGTATCATAACTCATGGCTGCATCCCGAGCAGCGGCGGGCAATCGAGGACAGCTTTCGCGCACGTGACTTAAAGGTGATCTGCTGCACGCCCACGCTCGCTATGGGCGTCTCACTCCCGGCGAAGCTGGTGCTGATCCGGAACTACAAATTCTACACGCTCGGTCGCGGTCTCGAGCCGATGCCGGTCTTCTGGGTGAAGCAGGTCTTTGGACGTGCAGGGCGGCCTGAGCACGATGCGTACGGCACGGGCGTGATCGTGGCGCGGGACGAAGAATCCCGTGAGGAGATCCAGAGCGTCTACATCGATGGCGAGCTTGAGCGGATCGAGTCCCGGTTCTCGACGGAGGCGATGACCGAGCAGATACTCGCCACGATCGTCGGCGGCGCACAGCGGATCGAGCAGGTCCTCGAGTTTCTCAACAGCACCTTCTACGCGTACCAGCATAGCACGGAGCTTGATGCACTCCTATCAGATCTGGATGGTATCCTGCTGGATCTAGCACGAAAGGGCTTCATCGAGCTTGACGGTGACCGGTTGCGGCCCACGCTTTTCGGCACGCTCGCATCACGACTCTACCTATCTGTGCACTCCGCGCTGGAGCTGCGTGAGGGTATCCAAACCTTGAGCGAGGCAGACCGGACCGGTACGATGTCCATTGCCGATTTTGACCTCCTGATTCTGCTCTGCAAATGCGACGAGATCATTCCGCTGACCGTGAAGCAGGCGTTCGAGATCGCGACGAATTTGAGCGAGAACCTCGAGTGGGTGTATTATGGCGGGCACGCGCTGGGCAGTGCGATCGTGGCGCAGGCGTGGATCGAGGAGCTCACGTACGCCGAGTTGAAGGTGAAGTTCAATGCGTACCCGGGCGAGATTCACAACACCATCTTCAATCTCGGGTGGATGGCGTATGCCGCCTCAAGAATCGCTGAATACCTCAATGAGGACCGCATGAGTGCGCGGTTGCAACACCTGCACGACCGTATAAAGCACGGTGTGAAATCGGAATTGCTCGGCCTGGTCACGATAAAAGGCGTGGGTCGCGTGATTGCTCGTGGCCTGTACGCGCGAGGGCTGCGAACGCCACGCGAGGTGGCGACGGCCGATCTGCGGCAGCTCGAGCAGGCTCCGGGCGTGGGTACAAAACGAGCAGTCAAGTTGAAGGAGGAGGCACTGGAGCAATGCATGAGCTGAAGTGTTGGGTGCACGACTGGAGCGTTAACGTGACGGAACTCTCGAACTTCGGCTCGCTGCTGAATCCACTCTATACGATTGGTGTGGAACTGGAGCTTCATGTCTCAGAGAGTCCTGACGCGCTACACCGGCTGCTGACCGACACGGGACTCGTATCTCGTGAGTCCATACCGTTCGACGTGGTCACGAACTTCAGAGGCTCGGCCACGAACGAGCCGTATTATGCGGCACATATCCGGTATGACGGCATGCCGAAACGGTATGAGGTAGCGGCGCACGACACGGGCGGGGTACTCAGAACGAAGATCGCGTACAAGCCCGTGGTGACGCCGGCAGAGTTGCAGTTGCATCATCCCGCGAATTTCGTGCGGTTGGGCATCACGGTAGATGAGTGGGAGTTGCATAATTACAAGCATTATTTCATGCTCCTCATCGCCTCGAAACGGTACGAGTGCTTTGATCTCTGGGTGACAGCCGCAGTGGAGCAGGAGGCGGAGGCGGCCGCTGAGAAACCGTCCGGGTTCACGACGGTCAGAGTCAAGCTGGCGGAATCAGAGTTGAAGCGGAAGGACGTACCCTGTGCGTGGTATGTGCAGCGACTGGCGATTTTTGAGAATCTTGATGTAGAAGCGGAGGTGCGGAAGAAGCTGGCGGAGGCCTGAGTGAGGTTACTCGCTCATTCACGATCACCACGATGAATGAGTCGCGTATTCATTCATAGGGGGAGAGAGAAGGAGGAAGACCGAACATGGGTGAAGAGGATAGAGAAACGGTATTAGGGAACTATAGAGCAGCGGGAACGATTCTCGCAGAGGTCAAAGCAGCGGCGGTAGCACGGGTGAAGGAAGGCGTGTCACTCCTGGAGGTCGCGGAGTTCGTGGAGGAGATGACACGAGAGAAGGGCGGTGAGCCTGCATTCCCCTGTAATATTTCGCGGAACGAGGAGGCTGCGCATGCTACGCCCGCGATCGGTGATGGGAGGGTCTTCGGTCCGGATCTCGTGAAGCTCGATATCGGCGTGCATGTGGACGGGTACATTGCTGATAGTGCAGTGACCGTGGATCTGAGCGGTGAGCACGGCGATCTGGTAGAAGCAGCGGAGGCGGCGTTAGCGGCTGCTATCAGGATCATCCATGACGGCGTGAGCGCAGGCGAGATCGGCGAGGTCATTGAGAATGCGATACGGGAGCACGGATACCGACCGGTGGTCAATCTCTCCGGGCACGGGCTCGCACGCTATGACGCCCACGTTCGTCCCACTATCCCGAACACGCGGTCTGAGCATGGCCCCGTGCTGAAGGAGAACGATGTCGTGGCGATCGAGCCCTTCGCGACCGACGGTGTGGGCAAGGTGACGGAAGGCGGTCTTCTGGAGATCTATGGCCTGATTAGGGCACGACCTGTTCGCGTACGCGAGGCGAAGCAACTGCTGAAAACGTTAGAGCAGTATCACGGATTGCCGTTTGCGAAGCGGTGGCTGCCGCGCGAACGGCTCGATCTCGCATTGCGGACACTGAGTACCGCGGGCGCGCTACGTGAGTATCCCGTCCTGCGTGAGGAGGGCAGCGGGATGGTCTCACAGGCCGAGCATACCGTCATCGTGACGAAGAACGGGTGTGAGGTAACGACGAAGTAACGACCGCTTCACGCGTGATACAGAACTGCAAGCAAGTAAGCAAGAAAAAGCATGCTCCATATCGACGGCTCTGTGGGCGAAGGTGGCGGGCAGATCATCCGAACCGCTATCGCATTAGCGGCTATCACCGGTACAGAGGTTGAGATCGCGAATATCCGTGCGAACCGCCCGAAGCCCGGGTTGTCGGCGCAGCATCTACACGCGGTGAAGGCCGTTGCGCGCCTTGCAGACGGCCAGACCGAGGGGCTAGCGCTGCGGTCCACGCGCTTGACCTTCGCACCCGGCCCGCTTAAAGGGTTTGAGGGTACCATTGATATCGGCACGGCCGGCAGCATTACGCTACTATTACAATGCCTCATTCCCGTCACGCTCTTTGCAGACCGCGCCACTCACGTCAGGATAACGGGCGGAACCGACGTGGCATGGTCTCCCCCGATCGATTTTTACACGCAGGTCTTCCTGCCCGCGCTGAAGGAGATGGGCTGTGACGTGCACCTCGATGTGCTGCAGCGCGGGTACTATCCCCAGGGCGGCGGCGTGGTGGACGTTACGGTACAACCGGTGAAGCAGTTGAAAGGGTTTCTAGCTCAGGAATCTAAACGTGTTGAGGTAATAGGGGGCATCTCACATTCCTGCGGACTGCCCGCGCACGTGGCCGAGCGGCAGGCGAACGCGGCAAACCGGCTATTGCGAGCGGCAGGCTACCATGCAGACCTAAAAACGGAGATCGTCGAAAAAAGCACCTGGACGACGGGCTGCGGGATCACGCTCTGGTGCGGGTACAAGGGCGGGAGCGCACTGGGCGAACGCGGTAAGCGTGCGGAGGTGGTGGGTGAAGAGGCAGCACGAAATCTTACGACCGAATTACAATCCTCTGCAACAGTTGACGTCCACCTGGCAGATCAACTCGTCCCATATACCGCACTTGCCGACGGGCCTTCCGAACTACGAGTGAGAGCGATGACCATGCATCTCGAGACGAATCTGTACATCACGCAGCAGTTTCTGGACGTTGCCGGTGAAATCGGGCAGGAACGTACAGATGGAGAAGCGGTTTTTGTGATCCGGAAGGTGTAGCTAAGTTAGTTTTTTATAAGCTGAGTGGCGGTTTTTCCACGGTTCTTTATCGTCGATCCCGGGCAAGTAGGGCAGATCTTCTGACCCTGGTGGCTCACACCGCAGCAGCCTGCAACTCGGTCAACCACTCCAGTGCGATCTCATGCACGCCGTTAATAATGAATTGAATGGCCACCGTGGCCAGGATCAAGCCCATGATACGGGAGATCGCCAGTGCGCCCACCTTGCCCAGACGAGCGAAGATCCTGTCCGCGTTCGCGAGGCAAACGTAGGTGAGCACCATGATGATCAGCACTGACCCCAGCACCACCAGCGTAACCCCGATATCACCGCGTGAAATGAAGAGCATCACGGTCGAGATGGTGCCCGGCCCTGCGATCATGGGAACGCCCATGGGTGTTATCCCCACGTCCTCGCGTTCTATCGATTCCCGTTTCTCGGCCTCGGTCGTCTTCGTGCCCGGCATCGCGCCGAAGAGCATCGTAAACGCCACACTGAACAGGAGTATACCACCAGCGATCCGAAACGCGGGAATCGTTATGCTGTAGAAGAGGAAAATGTACCGTCCAACGAGCGCGAAAGTGATCAGCGTGCTGGCGGCCATCATGACGGCCTTCGCCGCTACCTGTCGCTGCTCATCCCGTGAGTAGTCACGTGTTATGGCCGTAAAGAAGGGGACGATCCCGATGGGATTCGCAATGGCGAAGATCGCTATAAAGACCGAGACGGCGTACGCAAGCTCCATAGTCTGAAGATAAGTGACTGAAGGGTTATATGTACATGAGACGTGCTGCTTTGTGCAAACCACACCGTTACGGTTTCTCCGGCACGGGCCTACCGTAGCGGAAGATGATATTGCAGCTCCCCTCATGCGAGACCATGCAGGGCCCAATCGGATGCCTGGGGGTGCATACCGTGCCGAACAAGGGGCATTCGGCGGGCTCCACGATGCCGCGCAGAATCTCACCGCAGCGGCAGCCTTCTGGCTCCTGATACTCGCTGCTCAACGACCGTAATTCGTCTTCATATTGCTTCCGTGCATCGTACTGCTCGAATTCGGGACGCAGAGCAAGCCCGCTACCAGCTATAAGGGGAAAGCCGCGCCAGCCGACGTCGCAGGGCTCAAAGACAGTCGCCAGTATCTGCTTTGCCTTTTCATTACCGTCGCGCTTCACCACCCGGGCATATTCGTTCTCGACCTTTGCCTCGCCCCGCTGTTTCTGCTTGGCCAGCATGGACGTGGCCACGAGCAGATCGAGCGGCTCAAAGCCAGCAATCACCTGCGGGATGTTGTACCTGCTCGATAGGAACTCATAGGGTGTAGTGCCAATGATGGCGGAGACGTGCCCGGGGTCGATAAAGCCGTCTATGCGCAGCTCACCCATCTGTAGCAGCGCATCCAGCGCCGGTGGTATGAGCCGGTGCGCGGAGAGAATAGAGAAATTCTCCGGCGGGTTGCTCAGAATTACCGATGCGGGCGCGGGTGCGGTCGTCTCAAATCCGATAGAGAAGAAGATAACGTCCTTATCGGTTCGCTGCGCGAGTGCGATACAGTCGGTTATGCTGTAGACCATTCGAATGTCCTGGCCTTCAGCCTTGACGTCCGCTAAGGACTGCTCCTCGCCCGGTACCCGGAACATATCGCCAAAGGTCGCGATCACGTTGCCCGCGCGGGCGAGCGCGATAGCCTCCTCGATCTCGCGCGCCGTCGTCACACATACCGGGCAGCCGGGACCCGCGCGTATCTCTATTCCCGCATCACGCAGCAGTGAGTCCAGGCCGAATCGCACTAGGGTGTCCTGATGCGTGCCGCAGACGTGCATTAGCCGCAAATTGAGCTTGAGGGCCTTCAACTTGGCCAGTATCTCGCGTGCTAACCGCTCATCTCGATAGGTGAACATGGGTGCTCTCAGTACTCGTTCTTACCTTGCCGCTATCATTATTTCTTTCCGCTTTAGATCGCCGCGTGGAGCATGAACGGCAGCATAACGGGGTGGACGCGGGAATACAACCGGAAAAATGCGTGCCACTAGCACGATCAAAATCAAGGAGCAAAAATTGAGGTGGTGTTACCGGTGGTAAGTTTTCGTCCCGGTGAGGAAGCCCCAATTCACGCTTTTGCTTTTAAGATTATCTCGATCGACGAGACGTTCGCTTTTTCTCCCTGTTCTCCCGTGAGCTGCTCGGTGCCGATCTTGATGTCCTTCAACTCGACACCCGGCATGAACTTCGTTCGCACAACTTCTGCGGTATCCACCGCCCGTGAAATCGCCCGTCCTCTCGCCTTGATCACTATCTCGTCTGACCCGCTATTGAGTTGCGTCACCACTGCCAGGACATAACTCATTACCGACTTATTCCCGATATAGATCACGTTGTCTTCTGCCATGTTAACTCACCAGTTGTATAATTATGTATAGCAGCGGCTATTTAAAGGTAGTATGCACCGCTCACGCCAGCGGGATTTCCAATTCGACGCGGCCTTCGATCTCGAATCGTTCAGCTGAAACGGGTTCCTCACCGCCCTCTGAATACGGTGACTGGGGGCGTGTCGCTCTCGTGCTCCCGCTCAAGCTTCATGAGCTGAGCGGTCTATTTATTGATCTGACTGAACGTGATGTCCATGCAGCTCCTGGAACGGATTTACCAGCAGGCGTTACCGGCACTGGAAGAGAAGCAAGTCAGTGCGGTCAGGATCGGGTTGGGGTTGTTGGCCGTCGAGGTTGACGATGGTGCCCTTGCGGTATCTTACGTGCTGCGAGATGAACTACCGCCCGGCTGTGCCCTCATACCGGCTGACACACCACTCCGCGGCATTGCCGCGAGAGAGATGGCTGCATGGGCTTTTACGGGCCACAATCCGTTGTTCACGTCACTCGGTGTGGCCGTTCTTAACAGTGTTGTTGACCCTGCAGCAATTGAGCGGCGGTCCCGTGATGAACTCGCTGAGCTGATCCATCCGGACGATCAAATCGGCATGGTCGGCTACATTGAGCCGATGGCGCAGTTCCTCAGGTCGCGAACCGCGAAGGAGCTGATCATCTTCGATCGCAGCAGGGAACCGTTTGGCGAGGTCTATCCCGAATCGCGCCAGCGAGAACTACTGCCGCGGTGCACTATTCTGCTGATCACCGGCACAACAACACTGAATCGTTCCCTTGATGCGATCCTGCAGCAGACAAACGCGCGAGAGGTTATCCTCGTGGGCACAAGCACCCCCCTGTATCCCGAGGCGTTTCGGGACACGAAGGTGACCCGACTTGCAGGCTCACTCTGGCGGCAAGAGCACCGGGATGCGATTTTTGCCGCGATTAGCGAGGCCCGTGGCATGCGGGCACTGAGCGCATACGGTACGAAGGTTTTCCTTGCAGTCCCAAAGCCGTAACCGGGTGGCGGAAGGGAAAGCTTTATATATGCAGTGCTTCCGATGTATATCCGAGCGGTCCGAAAGCCAGCTCAGAACCCGGGCAAAGGGGGACTGACGGTCCATGGATGAGATACAACTGATCGAACGGTCTGACGGCCATTTCTATCGTACGCCGATCGGTATCCTTCCCAGTGTGACTACCATTATGCGGGAACTGCCGAAACCGCAGCTGGAATCATGGAAGAGCCGAACACCCAACTGGCAGGAGATATCACACCATGCCCGAGACGTCGGCTCAAGGACACACCGTATCATCGAGCGGTACCTGAAAAACGGGACGATTGATCAGTTCTACTCAGACGAGATCGCACGATCCTTCTCCGCATTCCGCGGCTGGCTCGATGCGAGTGGTTTTGAGCCGGTGGAGAGTGAGCGAATGATATGGAGCGAGCGGGGCTACGGCGGAACGGTCGACCTCGTGGGGTATTTGAACGAGGAGCTCTACGTCATTGACATCAAAACCGCTCGGGCAGTCTATCCGGATTACTCGTTACAGATCGCCGCTTACCGGACCGGTTATGAGGAACGGACCAGGGAGAGGATAACGGGTATGGGTATCGTCCGCCTGGATAAACCCACCGGTGGGTTTGAATGGCGAGCATACGATGATGAAGCGTATCACCGTGCCTGGGCCACATTTTCACAGCTCTGTGAGTCCTGGCATGAAGCATATGGGGGAGAAATATGAGCACACGAAGTTTACAGACGGAACTGGAGGTATATGAGAGCGCCTCGACGCGAGCATTAGTTGTCCTCGAGCATCCGCGCGAATCCGGAACAGCCGTCCTGGAGGAAGCAGTCGCGAACTTCCCGTTTTCGCTCACGATCGCCGATCGGGTGATCAGCACGATAATCGAGTTAACACCGGAGGCGCGAGCGCGCGCGCGGACGAAGCAGAGGAGATGCAGTCTCTGCGGCAACAAGGAGGTCGCGTACGAGAAGCAATCCGGCGGGTTCTCACACCTGATCTGCAAGAACTGCGCGATCCATTATATCCGCGATGCTGATGCGTTGCAGCAGAAAGCGTGGATACACTGACTATATAAAACGGGATCACCCTTCTGCTAGTAAGGGAATAGTGGTGCGGTGCGGCGGTATTCTGTAATCGGCATCGTAGCGTGGGATTGGGTGAGGATATGAAAGAGGCGATGTTCTACGAACGGCTAGAGGAGGATGCCGTTCGCTGTCATCTCTGCCCCCATGAGTGCAAGATAAAGGAATCACGACGGGGTATTTGCGGCGTGCGCGAGAACCAGGCGGGGGTGCTGTATAGCCTCGTGTACGGTAAGGTAGTAGCAGAAGCGATCGATCCGATCGAGAAGAAACCGCTCTTCCATTTCTATCCCGGGTCTTCTGTGTACTCACTCGCGACCGTGGGCTGCAACTTCCGCTGCAGGAACTGCCAGAACTACGATATCTCGCAGATGCCGAAGGACAAGAAACGGATCATGGGCGAGGAGAAATCGCCTGAAGAGATCGTTGAGATCGCAACGCACTACAACTGCAGGAGCATCGCGTATACCTACGTTGAGCCCACGATCTTCTTCGAGTTCGCTTATGATACCGCGAAACTGGCGCACCAGGCGGGGATTTGCAACATCTTCGTCTCCAATGGCTACACCACGGAGGAGGCGATACGAACGCTCGCGCCCTATCTGGATGCGGTCAACGTAGATCTGAAGAGCCTCTCCGAGGAGCTGTATCACACGAATTGCGGCGGGCATGTTCAGCCCGTGCTCGATGCGATCAAGCTCTACAAGCGCCTCAGTATCTGGGTCGAGGTGACGACACTCGTGATCCCGACCCTGAACGATACCGAAGAGGAATTCAGGGGTATCGCCGAGTTCATCAAGGACGTGGGTGTCGACATTCCCTGGCACATCTCGCAGTTCTACCCAACCTACAAACTCATGGATCTGCCCCGAACACCGGTCTCTACGCTCCGTACCGCTCGAAACATCGGACTGGAAGTGGGCTTACGGTATGTCTATGAGGGCAACGTGCCCGGCGAGGGCAATGAAAATACCTACTGCTACCACTGCGGTACCTTACTGATCAGGCGGTATGGGTTCCAGGTGCTGGAGAACATCCTCTCCGAGGACGCTAAGTGCCCGAACTGCGGCACGCCGCTTGATGGGGTGTTTTGTGGTTCTGCTCAACCCTAGAATAGGTAGTGGTTCAGGCCTGTTCCCGCTGCCTGAGTGCCCGCTTCAATTCTTCCAGCTCGATGATCGGCGCCTTACAGGTGTACTGCTCGCAGATATACACGGTGGGCTTGCCCGCCTTTGGCGCTTTGTCTTTGATGAATGGGATCTCGCTAGACAACGCCCCTTCATGTTCGTCCGGAGCTGTAAAGACCGAAACGCTCTGAGGGAGGAAATAACGTCCCAGCACAGCGAGAACGGGCTGTGCCGCGTCTTGCGACTCCGCGGTAACGACGATCTGGAGCGGGTTGCTCAGGTAGAACGCAAGGGCACAGAGCATCTGCGCATGCTCCAGCGGATTTTGTTCCAGAGACTCGCGGAACGTAAGCAAGATCCCTTCTGCTTTTCTGCTGAGCGTTTCGTCGTCCATGAACGCAGCAAGCCGAAGCAGGTTCTGCGCCGCGATCGAGTTGCCCGAGGGCACAGGCCCGTCGTACGCGTCCTTTATCGATATGCCGACCTCAGCTTCAGCAAGTCGGTTCGAAACGAATCCACCGTCTTTATCGTCACCAAAAAGCGCCACCATGCCGTTATTCAGGTTAATCGCCGCGCGTAACCATTGCGCATCGAAGCTGGCTTCATAAAGGTCGAGTAATGCCGCACTCAGATATGCATAGTCCTCCAGAGTACCGGTGATCGCAGCATCACCGTCTCTATATCGTCGCAGTAACTGCCCGTCTTTCCTGAGCGTCTCAAGGATGAAGTGCGCTGCGGCCGTTGCCGCTTCACGATATCGCTCGTCTCTGAAGACCCGATAACCGATCGCAAACGCAGAGATCATGAGCCCGTTCCACGCTGTAAGTATTTTATCGTCCGTTGCCGGTCGTATCCGTTTGTTCCTTGCCTCCAGCAGTTTCTGTGTGCCGATACGGATCGCCACTTCATCGGCATCAAAGTGATCGGGTAGCTCCGGTCGGTAAAGCACACTCGTGCCCCGTTCGAAATTACCCCGCGAGGTTACCCCGAAGTAGGTGCAGAGCAATTCTCCACGCTCTTCGCCAAGCACTGCTCGCATCTCCGCGGGATCCCAGACGTAAAAGGCGCCTTCCATACCCGCACTGTCCGCATCCATGGCGGAATAAAACCCACCATCAGGATTGCTCATCTCGCGCAATACCCATTCGAGCGTCCGCTGTGCGATCTGCGCGAAGAAATGATCGCCGGTTACCTGAAATGCTTCGGTGTACACCCGCGCGAGGAGTGCGTTATCATAGAGCATCTTCTCAAAATGCGGGACCAGCCACTGAGGATCGGTTGAATACCGATGGAAGCCGCCACCCAACTGGTCGAAGATGCCGCCACGCGCCATCGCGTACAGTGTCTCGCTCACCATTCGCAACGCGTATTGCTCCTGCGTTCGGTGATGATACCGGAGGAGGAAGGCGAGATAGCTGGGCAGCGGGAACTTCGGGGCTTTCGCTGACCACGCCGGTACTCTGGCACCGAAACCGCCATGCTCAGTATCAAACTGAAGCACGAGTTGCTCGTAGGCATTCTCAAGCAGATCGACCGAGAGCTCGCCTGCTTCTTCTGGGCGCTTATGCTCGTACTGGCGTCGTATGAGCCGCAAAACCGCCTCAGAATTATGCTCTAGCTGCTCGCGGTTCTCGTGCCAGAAGCTCACCACCGAGCGCAGGAGATCGTTGAACGCGGGCAGGCCATGCATCGGCCGCGGTGGGAAGTAGGTGCCGCCATAGAAGGGCTTCAAATCCGGCGTGAGGAAGACGGACAACGGCCAGCCACCAGTACCTGCCATGAACTGCACCGCCTTCATGTAGATCTCGTCGAGATCAGGCCGCTCTTCTCGATCCACTTTGATGCAGACGAAGTGCTCGTTCAGAATCGCCGCAGTCTCAGGATTCTCGAAGGATTCGCGCGCCATAACATGACACCAGTGACAGGTCGCATAGCCGATGCTGAGGAAGAGTGGTTTGTCTTCAGCTTTCGCGCGATTAAGCGCCGCCTTGCCCCAGGGGTACCAGTTGACGGGATTATAAGCATGCTGAAGGAGATACGGGCTCTTTTCGCTCAGTAACGCATTCGGGAACTTTCGCTCCGCTTCATTCTTCATACGTATCATACCACCCCCCAGATAAGTGAAGGTGCGAGCCGTTAAAGCTACGCGCTTGTGCACCGAGCCGAAAAACGGAGCTTAGAACGGGGCCCAGGTAGATAGAGGATCGCGCATTCAGATGGACTTCTTTCGCCGCTTCACACGCTCCATCAAGTTGCGCTGCTCCATTACCTCACGCGTCTTTCCGGTCACCACGACTTCCGCTTCCTTCAAATCGCCAGGACTCCGACAGCCGGTCAGGAACATGGCAACTTTCAATTCCTCGCCCATCTCCTCGATCTTCGCCACAACGCCGTCTGCGCTGTCCTGCGCCAATGCGGGTTTCAGGAACGGCAAGGCCGCGCTACAGAGATCCGCGCCGAGCGCAATGCTCTTGGCCACGTCAAGACCGGTTCGTATACCACCCGTGGCAATGATCGGGATAGGGAAGGGGATCGCACTGCACTCCACAATGCTCTCGACCGTTGGTATGCCCCAGTCCCAGCCGAAGAGGTGCCCTAAATGCACTCCGAGCACATCCTGCTCAGTGTGCGCACGGTAAATTTCAGCAGCCGCTAAGCTCGTGCCGCCAAAGCCCCCAACGTCGATCGCCGCTACTCCGAGTTCATGCAGCTTCTTTGCCACCGCATAACTGATCCCTGCACCGGTCTCCTTGACGATCACCGGCTTCTTTATCGTCTCACAGACCTCCTTGATCGCCGCGAGGCAGCCGCGTGCAATCACGTCGCCCTCCGGCTGAATAGCCTCCTGCAAAAAGTTCAGGTGGATCGCGATCGCATTCGCATCGATCATCTCAATGACGCGTTCAACACCCGCAACCCCGAATACTTTCACTTGCGGCGCACCCAGGTTCGCATAAATGAACGAATCGGGCGCAAGGTCACGCACCACGCGAAACGAGTCTTCCTGCTCGGTGCCCTCGAGGGCCGCACGCTGTGAGCCCACACCGATACCCACACCAAGTCTCTGCGCAGCCTCCGCGAGAATCTCGTTGATCCGTTTCGTCTCCGGATGGCCACCGGTCATCGAGGCGATCATAATGGGATAGTTGAAGGTAAATCCAAGGAATTCCGTCTGCAACTCGATTTCTTCCTTATCGAGTTCCGGGAGCGCGACATGGAGGAGCCGGACATCAGCAAAACAACTCTCCTTCACTTCAACATCCTCCTCTGCACAAATCCTGAGTTGCTCGATCTTCCGCTTTGAGGTCTGATTCATGTCTACATTCAAACCCTTTTCTTCTAAAAAAAGATTACCTTTGTTTGGCGCGCCCAAAAGCCGCAAACCTGAGCAATGCCGCTTGAGATCTGCTTTCCTGAGCCGCAAAAGATTCATCTCGAGACCTTCGGGTGCACGGCGAACCTCGGTGATACGTTAAAGCTACAGGCCTTCTTCAGAAACGCCGGGCACACTATTGTGGCGGGGCCGCAGGACGCGGAGGTGGTTATCCTCAATACGTGCACGGTAACAAAACGAACTGAACTGAATGTGCTCAAGCGGCTGCGGACGTTACAAGCAACGGGTAAAGTAGTGGTTGTTGCTGGCTGCATGGCCGCGGCACAGCCGGAATTACTCAAAGGTGTGCTGGGCGAGGAGGTATTGCTGATAACGCCCGCTGAGATTCAGAGGAGCTGGCATGCGACACGCGATTTTGACCTGGAGGGAGTTGTCAGCGTTGTCCCGATAGCCATGGGTTGCCTCGGATCGTGCGCCTACTGCATTGTGAAGCAGGCACGGGGCGAGCTGAGAAGTTACCGGCCGGCGTGGATTCTTGAAGCAGTGAGGCGCGTGGTAGCACGGGGTGCGAAGGAGATTCGGATCACCGCTCAGGACTGCAGTGCCTATGGCTTTGATGCTACGCACGGCGTCACGTTGCCCCAATTAGTAGAGCAGTTAACCGCGCTCGAAGGCGATTTCCGCATCCGTATCGGCATGATGAACCCTGCTACCGTCCTGCCAATTTTAGACCCGCTGTTGGATGCCTTCGAGTCCGAGAAGGTCTTCAAATTTTTCCACGTGCCGGTGCAGTCAGGCGCTGACGAAGTGCTGCGAGCTATGCGGCGTAATTACCGGGTCACGGATTTCATTGCAATCGTCACGAGCTTGCGGGATCGATTCAGTGATTGCACGATCTCCACGGATTTCATTGTGGGCTACCCTACCGAGACCGAGGCGCATTTCCAGTCATCCGTGCGCCTTCTGGAAGCATTGCAACCGGAGAAAGTGAATATCACGAAATTTTCGCCGCGGCCCGGTACTGAGGCCGCAGCGCTGAACGATCTGCTGGAACGCGATAAGAAACGGCGATCACGCAAAATCACCGCGCGCTATCATGAACTCGGCGGCGAACGGACTACTGCAGCGGTCGAAGGGGTTACGGTTCCGGTGCTCATCACGGAGAAGGGCAAGAAGGGTGGTGTTATCGGGCGTGATCCCGCCTATCGAATGGTCGTACTCCGCGAAGAGCTGCCGCTTGGCTCCTCATGTGCGGTAACGATCATGTCGGCAACGAGTTCCTATTTGATCGGCAGATCTAGCTAACGAGATCGCTCATCGGAGGGATTCCGTGTGTGCATAAGTGACCACCTTTTAAATGCATCGCCACTCAATTCACAGCTATGACGCGGTTACGCCCTACGTGTACCGTTTGTGGCAAATCGGCGGTTTCACGCTGCAAATACTGTGGCGATACACTCTGCGCCGAGCATATCTCGCCTGAGCAACACTGGTGCGTGGGACTTGAGGCGTACCGGAAAGAGCTCGCGGCTCGAGAGTCCGCAGCAGGTCGCGCCGCGTTTGGACCGGAACAAAAAGGCTGGAAACCCGGTCGCGATAGGGGTGCACACAGTCTCTTCGGCATCTTGACCGGAAATTACTCCTTCCTGTTGATGTTCCTCATAGCCAGCTCATTTGTGCTCCAGTTGCTCATCCCGAGCTATACAGCGCACCTCATCCTCAATCCCGTGCTCGTCCTCGACCGACCTTGGACCCTGGTCACGCATGTCTTTCTCCACGGGAGCTTCGAGCATTTCTTCTTCAATATGCTCTTCTTCATCTTCTTCGGGCCCGTGCTGGAGCGCAGGATCGGGAGTACCAAATTCTTGATCATCTTCTTCCTTGCAGGCATTATCGCGGGCATCGGCTGGAGTTTGACCGCCGTTAATCCCGCGGTGGGCGCGAGTGGCGCACTCAGTGGCATCTTCGCCACGCTCGCCGTCCTGATGCCGCGAATGAAGGTCTATCTCTTCTTCTTCATTCCGCTGGATATGTGGATGGCCGTGATCTTCTTCGCGCTCATCGATTTCATGCTGATCGGCTCGGGCGATATGATCGCCCATACCGCGCACCTCTCCGGGCTCTTCTTTGGACTACTTGCCGGGTACCATTTGAAAGGAAAAACGGCTCAGTACTGAGGGTCTGATCGCTGTCGTGCGTGCGGCGCATCCTCGGGATATCAGGGCGAGCGATATTATCGGAACGCTTATATGCGGAGCGTGCCTGATATGTTTCACGTACGAGAAAAGAGCGGTATGAAGTTGAAGTCAGTGGAGGAGCGGTCTGACCGCAAAGATGAACGAAAGATGCCGAAATACCGGTGTGGCTATTGCGATGGCACGGGAAAACGATCGGGTAGTTCTGAACTGCCCTGCATCATCTGCGGAGGGACCGGTCGCCGATCATTCAGACTGAGACACAAGTGCACATTCTGTAATGGCACGGGTCGAAAGCCGGGAAGCCTGGCACTCCCCTGTCCGATCTGCGCGGGCTGGGGCTACACGAAGAAGAACGTACGATTTACACCGGACTAGCTAACTCGCCCTGCGCCCGGGTCGCACGCATGCCTCTTCGTGGTAGATGCGGGCTGCCCTTTAGATCGCGGGTAGGAGCAGCATTTATATAGGGCACCGCCTATATGTGAGATATATCCCCAAAGTGGCATGAGCGTGAAGAAGATCAACGGCGATATTGTCATCTCGTTGCGCAAGCTCGCCTTGCAGGGCGCGATGAAGCAGCCGATCAAGCTCTCATCGGGTTACTTCGCCGATGCTATTCGGGCAAGTGTGCAAACCGCAGCGCGACGACTCCAGGAGTTGGAGCGTGAAGGGCTCGTACACCGGCGAATCACTGCAGACGGGCAATGGATCATGCTCACCAAAGCGGGCGTTGAGGTCCTCAGAAAGGAATGCTGTGAATATCAAGAGCTCTTCTTCTCGCGCCCGACGATCGAGATTGAGATCGCCGGGCGGTTGGTCACCGGGCTCGGCGAGGGTGGGTATTACACAACACTTGAGGGGTATAAACGCCAATTCGAGTCGAAATTGGGGTTCATCCCCTTTCCGGGCACGTTGAACCTCAGCCTCGATCTGCTCTGCATCGTCGCGCGTAAGAAGCTTGATGAGCGAACCGGAATAAAGATTGAGAGCTTCGAATCGGAAAATCGGACCTTCGGCGGTGCCAAGTGCTTCCCCTGCAAGATCCTTGATGACCGTGCAGAGGGTATCAAAAGCGCAGTTATTATACCCGAACGGACCCATTATCCCGAGGATATTATGGAGATCATCGCACCGGTTTATCTGCGCGGCGAATTGGGGCTGAAGAACGGAGATGAGCTACGAACCCGGGTGGTGATAAAGGAAACATGAGCAGCGAAACCGTTCCCGAATCGGTGCTCAGAGGAATCGCGGCGGTGCGAGCGGGGCATCTCGTCTTGATCTACGATGCGGCGGATCGAGAGGGTGAGACCGACTTTGTGCTCCCGGCGTCCGCAATAACACCGCGGGAGGTGGCGTATTTCAGAAACGAAGCCGGCGGTCTTATCTGTGTTGCTATTCATCCGCTTGCTGCCGAGCGGCTGGGACTGCCGCTCATGAGTGATATTCTACGAACGGTGAACAGCACCTATCCGTTCCTCAGCACGATCGTGGAAGGTGCAGGCGACCTGCACTATGATAAGCGGTCTTCGTTCTCGCTCTGGGTGAACCATCGCGATACCTTCACCGGCATCACCGATTACGACCGTGCGTTGACGATCAGGAAGATAGGGGAGGCAGTGGCAAGCGTGCTCAACGGGACTGGTGACACCGCTAGCTTCTCTAATGAATTCCGGAGTCCTGGTCACGTCTCATTACTGCGCGCTGCAGAGAGGTTACTCGAAGAACGGCGGGGTCAGACCGAGCTCTCGGTGGCCCTGGCGCTGCTCGCGGGCATTCCGCCCGCAATGGTAATCTGCGAGATGCTGGATGACGCGTCGGGTCGTGCGCTCTCCAAGGACAACGCCCAGGCGTTCGCATCAGAGCGCAGGATAATCTTCATGGAGGGCGCGGAGATTGTGTCTGCCTATCGCGAGCTCTGCCGTGGCCCGTGAGCTGCTCAAATACGACTTTATCTGTAAAACGTAATACAAACAACGCAAATAACAATATTTAGTGTTATTGCACCCCGCTTACCGGACCTCATAAATCAGAAGAAAGCGCGATCTCATTGAACCGCGAAATAGGCGCGCGTCTATTTTATTTGTAGACCGCATAGTTGTGCTTCGCAGCCATGGACGCGAGTTCTGTGCCGAGCACAAAAATGGCCTGCTTGTGCTCATCCTTGCTGCGGTGTACCTGGAAGGGCGAGATCTCAAGCTCCTGATACTTCGAAAAATCGCAATCCAAGCCGTGCTGCTCACAAAACTTCTTCAACTGGGCCAATAACATATGGAGATGTACCAGCTCCTCCTTCTTCATATAATTACATTGCTACACTGTAGCATATAAATATTATTGCTCTCATAGAATTACGTGCACGGATGCCGCTGTGGCTTAGAGGTAGAGCAGCTGATTCGTAATCAGCGGGTCGGGGGTTCGAATCCCTCCAGCGGCTTGCCAACAACGATGCCGCAAAAAGAGGACACGCAGACTGTTATTCCCAAGGATCAGCACTTCAGTGAGTGGTACAGTGAGATTTTGAAGCGTGCGGAGATCCTGGATGTCAGGTACCCCATAAAAGGTGTCTACGTCTGGTTCCCCTACGGCTACAAGTTACGGAACCTCGTCTACCGGATACTGCGGTCGCTTCTTGATGAGGAGCACGAGGAGGTGCAGTTCCCGATGCTGATCCCTGAGGACGAGTTGCTCAAGGAGAAGGAACACATCAAGGGCTTCGAGGAGGAGGTCTTCTGGGTGACCCGGGGTGGCAGCACGGAACTGGAAATCCCCTTCGCGCTTCGGCCGACCTCGGAAACCGCGATGTACCCCATCTTCAAAGTCTGGATACGCTCGCATGCTGATCTTCCGCTCCGCGTCTATCAGATCGTGAACACCTTCAGGTACGAGACGAAGCACACACGTCCGCTCATCAGGCTTCGCGAGATCACCTCATTCAAGGAGGCACACACGGCACATGCCTCCCGGTTAGACGCGGAAGAGCAGGTGAAAAAGGCAGTAGCGTTATATAAATGCTTCTTTGACCAGCTCGCCGTCCCTTATCTCATCACGCGGCGCCCCCAGTGGGATAAATTCCCCGGCGCGGCCTATTCCATCGCCTTCGATACCATCATGCCTGATGGACGAACCTTGCAGATCGGCACGATCCACCTGCTTGGTGAGAGCTTCGCGCGAACGTTTGATATTAAATTCGAGGACAAAGACGGGTCACTGCAGTACGTGAATCAGACCTGCTACGGCATCTCGGAACGCTGCGTGGCTTCGGTGATCGGAATTCATGGCGATGACCATGGGTTGGTGCTCCCGCCCACCGTTGCGCCCATTCAGGTCGTCATGGTGCCCATCGTCTTCTCACGAAAAGAGGACTGGGGCAACGACGGGAGCCGTTCAGTTGAAGCGACCTGTGCTGCGGTACGTGCCGAGTTAGAGAAGGCGGGCATACGGGTAATCCTCGATAACTCGGACGAGCGACCGGGGGCGAAATACTACCACTGGGAGATGAGAGGTGTGCCGCTCAGGATCGAGCTGGGGCCCCGCGACCTTAAGAACGAGAGCTGCTTACTGGTGCGGCGGGATACTTCAGCCAAGCGTCAGGTGCCTCTGAACGCGGTAGTTCAGGAAGTACAACGGACCCTGGAGGAGATTCAAACGAGCATCCGCGAGTCTGCAGAGGAGCAGCTCCATGCCCGGATGTATAACACAAACGAAGACCCCGCAGAGCTGTTTGAGTGTGCACAGCAGGGCGTGGTCTCGGTCTTTTTGTGTGAGAACGAGCAGTGCGGAGAGAAGTTAGAGGAGCAACTCGGGGTCAGTGTGCTCGGTGAGCCCGTTTCCAACGTGGAAACTGCTGAGAACGAAGCGAGCACAGGACGCTGCGTCATATGTGCTCAACCCGGAAAACGGGTATATGTGGCCCGTGCATACTGAGCGAGCACGCGAAAGAGCAAGGTAAAAACGATACTAAAAACTCTCGTCAGTTACTAGCTATACATACACACGGATAAAAGTCATGAGAACCTATCACATCAGCCGCGAAGTCGGCTACATTAATGGCGTTATACAAAACGTTCACAACGTTAAGCGGGACGAGTTTAAACTGTTCTTTGAGGTCCTTGCCGACGCGGACTGCATCATTCTCCTCGGCGAGGGACGATCGCAGAGCGCGTTGTACATCGGGATGGGGCAGCTTGACCGTGAGGTGCGGACATTTGTGGACATCGATTTCCCTGGTCGGAACATCCTTGAAGCAGCCCCACTATTGGAGCAGAAGTATGACCGTATCGTGCTCCTCGTCAACTCCGGCAGTGGTGAGACGACAACGCCAAAGATCGTCGTCAACCAGCTCACTGAATATATTGAGCGTACGAAGAGCGAGAACTTCAGTATCGCCGCGGTCGTCGCGAACCCGCGCTCCGCGATCGGCCGAGTCGCCGAGAAGGAGTATGGACACGTGGTCGAGCTGCACGGGCGGGTGCACGCAGCGAATGACGCGAATGAGTTCCTGAAGCACGGCATTATGAATGACGTCTATGAGCTGGGTTCAATGCTACTCTTCCAGAAGACCAAAGAGGCGATCAACGAGGGAAAAGACGACTCCGCGGTATTTGAGAAGATCGACGCGGAATCTAAAGTAATCGGTGAGTTCGTGGATCGGTTCGTATGCTCAGAGATGTATAATAAGGTCATTGACCGGCTGGAGACGAGGAGTCGCATCACGCTGGGCGGAGTCGGACCAGCGCGGAACGTTGCCAAGATGACCGCGATCCGGCTGCAGCATGTCAAACGAGCGCTCGGCGACGAAGCGTACTTGGCCGGACCGTTTGCTCCACGGCCCCGTGCATGTGATCTCTTATTCTTCATCTCATGGTCTGGTGAGACGGAATCTATCTTGAAGTGGTCTCGTGAGCAAACGGAGTTCGGCGTCTACGCCTATTCCATCGTGGGCAAGGAATCAACACTAGCGCGCGAGTCCGAGAGTTTCATCATCGAGTCCTCACCCACCACCTTCTACGAGCGCGCGACCTTCGCACTCAGCCCCTTGCCCCTGCATCTCGTGGAGCGACTGAATCAGCGCGGGTTCCGGCTGCCCGAGTACATTATGCAGTGGTGGCAGCACTCGGTGACGCAGTAGCTGGTGATCGGGCCGTAAGGCGGCCGGTATCGGTCGGTACGAGGGCTCGTCATTTTGCCTTACGTGCGAGCGGCGTCTTGCCGCACCGCACGCGCGCACCTTCCGTGACCAGCAGTGCGAAGCCGTCCGGTACGCTGATATCCACCCGCGAGCCAAAGCAGATCTTCCCGAGCCGCTCGCCCTGCTGTACCTGCTGCCCCACCTGTACATCGCAGAGGATTTTACGGGTGAGGAAGCCCGCGATATGCACGACGCAAATGTTCCCAAAGGCCGTGCTCAGCTCAATGGTGTTTCTCGTGTTGAAGTCCGCGCTGCGGATGAACGCGGGCTTGAACGCTCCTTGTTCCGGGGTTATCCGCGTCACCACGCCATCCAGGGGCGCGACCGTCAGGTGCACATTGTGGAGATGCATGAAGATCGTGAGCATCTGCCGGTCTGCATCAAACCGTAATATTTTACCGCTCGCCGGTGAAATCAGCTCTTTGGTCCTCATACGCTTTCCGCTGCCCTCCGTGTTAGCGTTCCGCGAAGCCGTACTTCCCTACCAGAGGGACGAAAGCCACATCGGTCTTTCGCTCGCGCGTCACGCCGTTCTTCTTCTCCACCAGATACAATGCCTGCCAGTGCTTGCCGATCGGAATGACCATCTTTCCGCCGACCTTCAACTGCTCCAGTAACGGTGGTGGCACGTCGGGTGCCGCGCAGGTCACGTTGATCTTATCAAAGGGCGCATGCTCGGGCAGGCCCAGCGTGCCATCTCCCTGGATCACCGTGACAGTCGTGTATCCCGCACGCGCAAGATTCGTGGTCGCGAGCGAGACCAGCCACGGTATCCGCTCCACCGAGTAGACGTGCCCTGCCGCGCCGATGAGTTCAGCAACCACCGCGGCATGGTAGCCCGAGCCCGCACCGATCTCCAGCACCTGCTCACTCTCCTCGAACTCGAGGTAGTCGCACATCATCGCCACCATGTGCGGCGCGCTGATCGTCTGTCCTTCGCCGATGGGAAGCGGATAGTCGGCATAAGCCTCCGCACTGAGTTTCTCAGGGACAAAGAGGTGCCGGTTGACCCGCGACATGGCGCTCACTACGCGGTCGTGTACGCCCATCCTCCTGAGATGCTCTGTCATCCTCAGTCGTGCTTCCTCAAAAGTACGCTCCTCTTCCATCTTCGCCTCCGAAATACCTCACCGTTGGTTTATACTTCGCTTTCTATTGGTATAAGGGTGATTATCAGGTGCTCGCGGCGTTTGCCGGATGCTCACCATCCTAACTGCTCCTCTTCCGCCTTCCGTTTGCGCTCTAAGAACCGGTAGACCGAGCTATGTGGCGCACCGCGAATGAGCATATCGATTGCCTCGCTCGCCACCCGTACCTTGTCTGCATACCCGAGTAAACTGATCGTCTTCCCGTAAACAGAGATCTTCACCTCCGCCAAAGCCTCGAGCGCGCGTCTCGTCTTCCCATTCTGCCCGATTACCCGCCCTTTTGTCCGGCTTAAGGTCTTCGGCGAGAGATCCGCGAGTGAAATCACCTCGAAGAGGAGGAGTTCATCATCAAGGAGTGCACGCGCATTTTCGGGTGAAAACCCCCGGCCGATCGCCTTTACCACCTCAGCCACACGGAGCGCAAGAAGTGGATCGCCGTCACCCGGGCTCTCGATACAGACCTCGCCGTCAATGCTGTCCACGGTAATGGCGCTCCTTGATTTGCGCTCTAAATCGTCCTTCACAAATCCGTTCTGACCAATGAGCACGCCAATTCGCTCACGGGGTATCTTTACGTGCTGTGTTACCATTTGTCACTGCTCCGGAATGACCGATCGTTCAAGTAGCGTAATCTCCTATCCGTACCAATTAAAACCGGGCGGTCGCTTAATAAACTTTGGGGCACGCCGCGCCGCGCGTCCCTTCGATCTGGGATTACCTACCCCCGTACCAGCCGGAGTACTTCCTCGTCTGTGCGCTCGAGACCGAGCTTGGAGAAGTAGACGGTAAGGTTGTGTACATCCCTCTTGAGGAACTCATCGGCTTGAGGATGATCCAGAAGGAGCGCCTGCCCCATATCGATGAGCACCGGCTCGATCGCACCTGGCGTGCCCGCTGAGGGCTCAGGGGCGAGTTCACGCTCCACGTAACCGTCCATCACGATATTGAACTCGCTGAGATCCGCATGCACCATCGAGCCCTCATGATACAGGGTGGTGATGGCAGAGACGATACTCGTGAACAGCTCCTCGATCTCGATGAGCTCCACGAGCGATTCGGGGGGGATATCTCTCAGTCGCGGTGCCGCGATCCCGTCCTGGCCAATGAATTCCATAATTAAGACGTTACGCTCGTAGGCTATCGGTTTGGGCACGCGTACGCCGAGTTCGAAGGCGCGCCTGAGATTGCTGTACTCTTTCCGGGCCCAAGCGAAGATGACACTCCGATGGTCTCGTTTGAGATGTTTGAATCTCGGATCACCCATGATATACTCGAGCATAGCATGGAAATTGGCCGTGTTGATCTTGTACATCTTGATCGCCAGCTCCTCATCATCAGGTCCGAGCGCGTGAAAAATAACCGACTCTTTGCCTCGACTTATCGGCCCACCGAGTGCCAGGAGAAGCCCTTTCTTTACGAATTTGTAGAGCGTCTCAAGCGTGGAAACGTCAAAGACATACTCTTCGGTCTTCCGATCGCGATAGTCCTTCTTTCTCTTTTTACCCTTCGGTAACTGGCGGTCGCTCAACCACTTCTCTATTTCAAATAGCCCTTCTTTCTCAGCCATTCTGCCTGTGGTCGCGTGTACCGATGGATAATATCGCCCTTTTCATCCTGAAAATCCCAGGGGACGACGATGACGACATTGCCGACGGCGATCCACTGCCGTCGCTTTAAACGGCCAGGTATACGACCCAATCGCTCAACGCCGTCGACACATTGCACGACCGCGCGCCGGCCGCCGAGCATCTTCTCCACGATCCCGAGCACCTCCCGCTTACGCTTCTGCGGGATTCGCACCCGTATTACTTCTTCCTCTTCCTCTGGCGTCTGCACGATCTTCCCCCTTATTCCGCCGCGGCGCTATGAAACGGCTCTCCTGCCCCGCATTACCCGGCGCAACCCCCCGCGTCGTGACGAAATCTTTAAATGAAAGGCGATATTATGAAAACAAAGGGGTATGGTCATATTAACTTTAAGCATCGAATCGGGTAAGTCTGTGCTAGTGTGGTCAGGAAGGATAGACGAATAATGACCGGGCGAACGAGGCGAAAAGGGATTTTGGCACGGCTGTTTCGCGCACTATTTTTCAGACGGGCAACGGTAAAGATCGGCATTTACGGACCACCGAACGCGGGGAAGACGACTCTGGCGAATCGGATCATTCATACGTTCGTGGACGAGAACGAGGATATTGGTACCTCGACGGAGATACCACACGAGACGCGACGGGCGGTGCGGCGAGGCGGGATCATCATCGATCTGAAATCGCGGACCTTGCAGAATCTCTACCACAACTCCGCCGGGAACCCCACGACCTCCTCGGGGACTGCAGCATTCACGCCTGCTGAAGCCAAATCGAAGTTGCGGTTGGATATCGTGGATACGCCTGGACTGGCGACGAAGATCGATTTTCACGATTTTATGGCCTTTGGCCTGGAGGAGACAGAGGCGAAGAAGCGGGCGAAAGAAGCCACAGAAGGTGTTATCGAGGCGATCAAGTGGCTCGAGGATATTGACGGTGTCCTGCTCCTGATGGATGCAACAGAGAATCCGTATACCCAGACGAACATTGTGATCATCGGTAATCTGGAGGCACGTGCTATCCCGGTGATCATCGCGGCGAACAAAATCGATCTTGCAGATTCGGCACCGCAGCGGATTGCGGATGCGTTCCCGCAGCACACGGTCGTTCCCATCTCGGCATTGAAGGGCGATAACATGGACGCACTGTACCGGGAAATGATGCGGAGGTTCAGGTGAGCGAAGAACGGGGCTCGAAGAAAAAGGGAGAATGGATGAGTAGTAATGTCGGAAATAAAGATGGATCTGATCTCCGAAGATAAGATCAATGCAATGAGCTCGATGGAGAAGTTACGGTTCGTCCTGGACGGCGTGAGGGCGGGCAACATCGTGATCCTGGAGGGTGGCCTGACACCCGAGGAGCAGATGCAGCTCATTGAGCTCACCATGACAGAGATCGGCGAGGAGTTCCCGGGCATCGAGATCAGTGGCTATCCCGCGAAGCGCGGGTTATTCAATTTGCGGAAGAAGACGCGGCTGACCGTGATCGGGCCGGCGAACGTCATGCGGACCATCAAGAAGGATAAGGATCTGATTAGCACGATTGTCTCTGCAGTCTGATTGAGTGATTGAGTGAGTGAATGAGTGCGTAGTGTGTGAGTGCGTGAGGGAGCGAAGCGGAAAGATGCACAAATGCCTGAGGTGCGGGAAGATCTTTGAACGACTCACCGATGCGATGCTGAAGGGCTGTCCGGAATGTGGCGGCAAGCTGTTCCTCTATCTGCGGCCCGGTGAGGAATTGAGTGCGGCCGAGCTGGTGGAACGGATAGAGGTAGATGAGCAGGGACCTGCTGAGATCGAGCAGATCGAGAGTTTACGGATATTGAGTCCTGGCGTGTATGAATTGAATCTGGACGCACTGCTGGAGCGAAAAGAGATCGTCATGCGGATAAAGAAGGATGGCACCTACGTGGTTCCGCTCTCCTCACTGTTCAAGAAGAAGGGGAAGCAGTGATAACGCGTTACGCTCATTCATCCTGCTCACGTTCGGCCTGAGGCGGCTCTGCCTTCCAGAAATCTCTGTCCCGTTTCGGGTCGACGGTCGCCATGAGCTCTTTAGGATACGGCTCTATTAACCGCTGATTCACGGTAAACGCGTCATCGAACCGTAACGCGTAGGATGTAAGCAGCTCGAGCAGACAGGGGAAGCAGATCTTGTTCTGGCGGTATTCCGCAATAACGTTGGCGAAGAAGGTCCGCTCCTCGCTCCTGAGCAGGCCGGCATACCGAGCAAAGAGCTGTTGAACTGCCTGGATTCTTGATTCAGGTGTCTGATGCAGGCGGAAGAGCTTTGTGAGAACCGCAAAATAGGCCGCTAGAGCAGCATCAATCGTCATCCCAGCGCTTCTACTGAGCACCTCGTACAGCTCGGCGAGAACCACCGGGCTGTAGGTAGCGAACAAAAAGTGGTTCTTCTCATGGAACGTTTCCAATGCGGCAAGCGACCGCTCGGCTGCCGTGCGCCTGAAATCGGCGAAGCAGAAGAGCTGAACGAGAAAGCTGTGCCTGATCGTTTCGTTGCGTAAGCGATCGTCCTCCTCCATGGGAAAGCCTGGGTAGGCGTGTATGATCTGCTCGGCAAAGAACCCGCTGGCACGTTCTATCGCTGGCGACCGCTCGACACCAGCGTAGATCTTGATGCCGCGCAGCCCAATGGTGGGCGATTTCGACTTGAAAATGAAGCCGTCGACCGCAGGGAGCGAGCTGATGAACCCGGTCGTGAAGCGGTTCATCTTGTCTGTGATGTCCTCATGCGTCTTCGGCTGGATCAGCCGCTTCTCATCACCCATTTTAACGATCCTGATTGGATCACGGGGTATACCAAGTCCGATGGCAACCTCGGGACAGACCGTGATGTAATCAACATACGGCTCGAGCTCTCGCACGATTGCGCACGGAATAACCTGACCGTCGTACCGGACCTTCTCGAATTCGAGACATGCGCTGACCACAACCACCGGCCTCGGAAAGGGCTCCATACTACCCCGTTCTTCCTTCTTGCAATTAAAAGCTACCGTGCATGCGACGCCCTGAGATAGCGCACGCAATCGCACGTATCGGGCATCGAGGAAGCGGCGCACTGACCGGGGCGCGATAGCACACGGCGAACTCTTATAACAACGCACGCTACCTTAAATGTGTACCCTACCAGATGAAACTATTTGTGCATCAGCTCGAGGAGCGGAATTTCCACAACGCATGGGCGAAGGCGATCCATGCGGTACTTCGTGAAGGGCCCGAGCTGGTGATCGGTGGCGGCGATGAGCGGAAGACGATTCGTGATTCCTGCATGCTGATCAGCATGACCGGGAACGCGATTAAGCAGATCGAGGCACATGAATTACACCCGCAATACCCCTTCAGACGGGTCAAGGACTATTGCAGGGAGTTCACACGCCCATTCCTGGAAGAGTACCGCGCGAAGCCCGAAAAGGAGCGGTTCAGCTATCTCTATTTCGCACGGTTGGCACGATATGCACCTCTGCCAGACGTGAATGATGTGGATCAACTGGCGCTGGTAAAGGATGCGTTAGCTGAGCAGATTAAGGATAACATCACGTCGAACAGAGCCCAGGCGATCACCTGGTATGTACCCGCGGATCTCCAGAGAAGCTCTCCACCCTGCCTGCAACGAATACAGATCCGGTACGTGCCAGAAGGCACGGTGGACGTCCATCTTACCTGGCGGTCACGGGACCTCTTCACGGCCTGGCAATCGAACATCGTCTGCCTCATCGAGATGCTCAATCGCGAGGTGATAAAGCCGAACAACTGTACGATCATTCGGATCATCGATTACAGTGATTCGTTGCACCTCTACAGCCGCGATCTGGAAGATGCAAAGCAGGTCAAATTAGTGCCTGTTAGTCCGCAGGAATTGCAGTAGCTCTTTGGGTTAAAGCTAGAATCCTGCAGAGCGAAACGGAAGGGAACAGTCAACTGAGATACTGCTTCAACCAGTCCACACTCAGCTCAATCACCCGTGCCAGGTGCTCGGGACGTGAGAAGACGTGATCAGCGTACTCGATGATCTCCAGTCGTTTGGGTTCCGTTGCAGCTTCGTATAGCCCCAGCGCCTGCTCGACGGGCACCAGCTCGTCCAGAGCACCGTGAAGTATGAGCACCGGCGGCGCGCTTTTTACCGATTCTAACAGCTGATAGCGCTGAAGATCATCGTAGAAGCATTTGTGGAGTCGTCGCCCGGATGGCAGCTCCTCGTACTCGCCTGTTGCTTGCGTTATTCGTGACAACGTATGCGGCGTTGCGAGACAGACCATGGCTTTGACGCGCGAATCGCGGGCCGCGATCGCGACCATGCCACCGAAACTGGACCCGATAACGCCCAAACGCTCCATATCTACCGCTCCTGAGTCTGCCAGGAACTGAAGCGCACTCCGGTAATCCGCGATCCTGCCGGTCAGACTCGTGTCTTCAAACGCGCCCTCGCTCCGCTCTGCGCCACTGCCACTGCCCCGGAAATTGAAGCGCAGGCAGGCGAATCCTTCGGAATAGAGACGCGCTGCAAATTGAGGCCACTTGCCACTGTCTTTGCTGCTCTCCAGGCCATGCAACGTCAGGACGCAGGGAGCGTTACGGCACGGCAGGCGCAGGTTCCCCACGATTCGCTGCCGATCGGTATAGAATGTGATCACCTGCTCCAGCTCTGGCTGGTTCATTCAGCTAGCTCATTCCTTTACGGGCTCGAAATCTTCCTTGCCCGCGCCACAATCGGGGCAGATCCAGTCGTCGGGCAGGTCTTCAAAGGCCGTTCCCGGCTCTATGTCGCTAGTCGAATCGCCCTTCGCAGGATCATAGATATAGCCGCAGATCAGGCATTCATATTTTGTCATAGTCGGTTCACCACCAGTTCCATTCTCCCTGTTTGGTTATAAAGGTGATGCGGTTAGAGCACCGTAAATCAGCATACCGTAGTATTACTCTGTGCTGTCCTCCCGTTACGCTCGCTTCACGATTACCTTCCTTACGGCTCCGCTCTTCTGTACCGCTCGCCACGGCACGCTTTCATGTACCACTAGCGGATCTTCAGACACGATCAGCTTTTCCGGTACCTCGGTGACCTTGAATCCCGTTTTCTCTTCCGATTCGTTTGCGGTGATGAGCATATCCCCGACGAACAAGCCCAGGGCCTGCATCGCGGCCGGGCTGATCTCCACAAAGCCTTTATCACGTATACCTGTCCAGAAGAACGGATTCGTCTTGTACCACAGCACGTAGTGCTCATTATCCACTGCTGCCCGTTTTTCAGGTGCCTCCTGTGGTAAGGTTGCGACGTCTATCGAAGTTCCCAAGCGGGGTGCCGCGATCTCAAACTCGGTTGGCTCCACCGTTTCGAATCCCAATGCATGTTTCACCTCTGCATGCACCTCTGCGAGCGCTCGGTTGTTGCCGAGCTGCTCCAGGATACAAAGACCGTTCGTCGATTCGCCACCTAATTCGAGCAGACGCCCCTCTATATTGAGTATCGTACCCCGCTTCCGGTAAAACGGTTCTGATTGGAGCGTCACGTGCGCGAGTTCAGATTGCGGGGTTCGAAACGCGTTCTGCTCGATCAGCACCTCCAGTTGCGAAAGCGTTTGCTTCACCGCAGCTGCAGTAGATAAAACGGCTGAGAGATCAGTCTCGACCAGGTACAGACCCTTGATAGTCCCGTCCTCGATGCAGTCGAGGATCTCGAACAGATCTCTCCTCGGGTCTGCTTCGCTGCTGCCGAGCAGGAGCGCACCGGTCGAGTTCGCAAATGGCTTCAGCAGAAAGAGCTGCGAGGCCGTCTCCGCCGCGAGCCTGAGCAATAGTGAAATTAATGTCAGGCTGGTATACGGCGTCACCTCGCCGATGATCAACGAGTTGGCCATGGTATCTCGAAGCTCTGCTATGCTCCCGGGGTCTAAAGGATTGATGAGCACGGTCTCATCCGCAATCCCGCGCCAGTTCTGCGCGAACGCGATGTCGATCACCTGTGCACCATTTTGCCGCGCTTTTAAAATCCGGCGTGCCAGCAGCGGATAGTGCACGTACGGATCCAGTAAAAAGAGCACGATCTTTGTGGCTACTTCGATCTCATAAAACGGGAAACCGTTTATGAGCGCCGACCGTGCGTCTGCTGGTATCACGCTCAGGAACTGCTCAAAGCCGAAACAGAGGTTCGGACTGCCACATGCCTTTGCTCCTGAGACCAAGGACACGATCTCCTCGTTCGTGATCGTACTCGGAAGGGCAACAAACGCGATTTCGTCAGGCGTGAGACGCGCCAATCGCGTTTTCGCTTCGCGTATCGCTTCGTTCTGCGCGGTCTCCTGGCCATCCACGAGGGTCGGGAGCGGCTCACGCTCATAAAGGGCGGGCAGGTGCAGCCCGAACTTACAGAGCTTACCTTCATTCATCGGCGCGAGTTTGCGATGCGCTAAGCTCAATTTGTGCATACCTTCCGGGAGCTCTGGTGTGCTGAACTCCTGCAGGTACAGCCCGCAGGCGATACAGCAGCCCGGACAGTTCGTGGTGATCGTTCTCATTTTTATGCTTCCTTGGACTCTGACGCCTTCGCATCCGCAGACCAGCGCAGCTTGGTCTCCTGGTACGGCGGCGTCTCCGTGACGTCCACACCCGGCTCATAGTCCAGATGCGCCTGCATTCGTTCAGAGAAACGCCGCTGGATAAGCGTGAGCGGAAGATCCACGGGACAGACCTCCTCGCACTGCCCGCAGTGGATGCAGGAGTCCATCAGATGCAGGATCCGCAGCAGATTGTAGAGCGAGATCGCGTACGCGTCCTGTTCGTCATGCAAGTCCAGACATTTCGCATCCGCATCACAGGCGCAGACGGGGCAGACCGCTTTGCACGCACCGCAATGGATACACCGCTGCAACTGATCAGTATAAAATGCGAGCCGCTCAGTGGGCGATTTATCTGTGAGCAGATCCAGCTCATCCTTCCAGCGCTCGGCAAGCTTCTGCATCGCACGCTCGATCTTTGTCCGCAGCGCGATGCTCTGCTCCGTAGCGTCTTCGACCTCGATCGCGCCCTTATTGAGCGCGTTCTCCAGAATTGCACCGCCCTTCTCGGTCAACACTTCCACAAACGTCTTCCGCTCGCCCTTCGGCACGCCCCAGTTTCCACACGCCAGATCTGCCATTACCGGAATCTTCGTCGTGCACGCCCTGCACGCGTCCCGTCTACCGCGCCCTTCCTGCTCCAGCTCATCAATCTTGAGCCCTTTCTCCTGTGTCGCACCGCCTTCACCCTCGTAGCGGAAAATGAGCTTTCCGCCGGTTATCTCCTCCTTCTGCACGGTATCGGGATCGAGACTGTAAAGTTCCGCCGCTACCTCCCTCATGCGCAGCGGATGTAACGTTCCCCCGCAGTTGAGTCCGATCAGATAAATGTCATCGAGTGCGATTTGCCGCCGTTTCGCCAGCTCGATAATGCCGCGTGCGTCACAGGGCTTGGTCGGCACCCCGACGCGCTTATCGGGCGCGCATTCGAGCAGCATTTTCGCGAGGTTCCAGGGCACACCATGCAACGACCCGGCACTCTCTTTCACCAGCTCTGGATCGTCCGTCAAGACCGGTACGCCCTCGTACACACTCTTCTTCTTCACCACAAGCGCAAGATCAATAAAATCGGTTTCTAAAGCGCTGACGAGGAGTGCAGTGACAAAGCCGCCGTTCGCTCCTCGTGCTCGTATCGCTTCATCCGTCGCCCAGGCGAGGTAGTATCTTGGTTCCATCACACACTACACCGTATGTATCTATGACTTCCACACTCTCCGGAAAGGACTCGGGCCGAGCTTCATTACCTTCTCCGTCACCTCCCTGACCATATCGGCGAATATCGGCCCCTCAGATGCGGAGATCCAGCGCAGCTGCAGCCGCTCAGGATCCAATCCGAGCTCCTTCACCAGCTCCTTCAGGAACTCGTAGCGATTCCGTGTCTTGTAGTTCGCATCCACATAATGGCAATCGCCGATGTGGCAACCGGTGACCAGAACGGCGTCCGCGCCCTCCAGAAAACCCATCAGGACAAACGCAGGATCGATCCGGCCAGAGCACATCACGCGAATGACACGTACCGTCGCAGGTATCTGCCGCCGCTCTAAGCCCGCAGCATCTGCGCCGGCGTACGAGCACCAGTTACAGCAAAATGCCAGGATCTTCGGCTCCCAATCCGCGTCTACCACGCCTGCTTTTCCTCCTCGCTCTTCCGCTGTGCCCACACCATGTAAACCTCTGAGTTGCGCACTATTAAAAAAAACGGCGATTCCGGGCAATCACGCTCCGACCAGGGCCTCATGTAACAACTCCTTCTGCTTCTTCGTGAGATTCCGGGGCGTTTGCACGATCGTCTCGATGAACAGATCGCCATGGCTCCCGTCAGGCCGCGGCATGCCCTGATCCCGCACACGTAACTTCGTGTTCGTCTGCGTTTCCGGTGGGATCGTCACGGTCACCTGTTTGCCCTCAATGGTGCTGACTCTCACGTCGCCGCCCAGAGCGGCCTGCGCGAAGCTGATCGGTACGGTCATAGAGAGATCATCGCCGCGCCGCGTGAAGACCGGATGGGGCATCACAATGATCTGCACGTAGAGATCGCCGGGCGCGCCGCCAATGCGGGAGTCCGGTGGTCTTCCGGCCTTTGGGATCTTGATCTCATGCCCGGTCTTCACGCCTCGTTTGATCTTCAACGCGATCTTTGTCCGCTTCGTCGTCATGCCCTGGCCACTGCAGGCGCTGCAGAGATCCACCGTCGCCCGGCCGGTACCCTGGCACTGTGGGCAGACCGATGCCTGCATTACCCGGGCACCACCGCGTGTCTGCACGGTTCGCACCTGACCCGTGCCTTTGCACGTGGGGCAGGCGCTCGGTCTCCCGGACTTCGAGCCCGTACCGCCGCAAGCCTCACAGACGCGGGCCATGGGGACCTCGATCTTCTTCTCCACGCCGCGCGCCGCTTCTTCGAGCGTTATGTCAAGCTGCAATCGGACGTCAGCGCCACGAACCGGCCGCTCAATCCCTTCTCGACCGCCAAAGAGGGTGTCAAAGATGCCACCGCGACTGGAGAAGCCTGGACTCCCGGGCGTGCTGAAGAAGGTCTCGAAGATCGCATTCCCGAATATATCTTCTACGTCACGATAACGCGTGAAGTGAGACCAATCGAAGCCCTGTGGTCCAAACGTTTCATCCACCACACGTTCACCGATCTGATCGTACTTCGCGCGCTTCTCCTTATCCACGAGCACCTCGTACGCCTCTGAGATCTCCTTGAACTTCTCCTCCGCCTCGCGCTTGTCTCCCTTGTACACATCTGGATGGTACTGCTTCGCCAATCGCCGGTATGCCTTCTTGATCTCCGCTTCACTGGCATCCTTACTGACGCCCAGTATCTCGTAGTAGTTCTTCTTCGGCATGCTCCTCTCTGCTCTTTACTCGGGTTCTTACAGTTTGGGTGTCCCTGCGAAGCGCGGTTCCGCGACACGCTCTATTGGAAAAAAAGCCAATCACAGAGGTATTGCGACGCATTCATGTCACGATGGCTCATCGCACGTACCGTAGGTGCAGAAAAAAGGGGCCGTGATGGAGTCTTATTCCTCCTCGTCCACCACCCGGTATTCAGCGTCCACAGGTCCGCGCTTCGGCTCCTCCTGCGGTTCTGCTCCTCGCCCCGGTCCGGGCCCCGCTTGCGGGCCGCCTGCCTGCTGATACGCGCGCATCGAGACTTCGTGGAGCGCGCGCGTCAGCTCCTCCATCTCCGACCGCATCCGGTTCACATTATCCGTCTTTATCGTGTCCCGCAGCCGTTCTACGATCATCATGATCTTACTCCGCTCGTCAGCCGTAACCTTATCGCCCAGATCCTGTAACGAGCGTTCAGAGGTGTATATGAGGCTCTCTGCCTGATTCTTCGTCTCCACGATCTCACGGCGTCGCTTATCTTCATCTTCGTACCGCTTCGCGTCTTCCATCATCCGATCGATCTCGCTCTGCGAGAGCTTTGTTGATGCGGTGATGGTAATAGCCTGTTGCTTGCCCGTGCCGAGGTCCTTTGCGGTGACGTTCAAGATGCCGTTGGAGTCGATATCGAAAGTCACCTCGATCTGCGGCACACCCCGTGGTGCAGGCGGAATCCCCATGAGATTGAAGCGTCCGAGGCTGGTGTTATCACGAGCAAACTCCCGTTCACCCTGGAGTACATTGATCTCAACGCTAGTCTGGCTGTCTGCGGCCGTGGAGAAGATCTCGCTCTTCCTCGTCGGGATCGTGGTGTTTCGCTCGATCAGTTTGGTAAAGATACCGCCTAACGTCTCCACACCGAGTGAGAGCGGTGTCACATCCAGCAGCACGACGTCCTTAACCTCTCCGGTCAAGACGCCCGCCTGTATTGCCGCTCCGATTGCCACACACTCCATCGGGTCGACCCCTCGCTCACCCTTCGTCCCAACGTAATCCTCCACGAACTTCTGGACGAGGGGCATCCTCGTCGGGCCACCGACGAAGATCACCCTGGTGATCTCCTTTGACGTGAGCTTCGCATCCTGCAGGGCCTGCTTGATCGAATCCTTTGTTCGCTCCACGATCGGCCGCACGAGCTCCTCCAGCTTTGCGCGCGTCAATTTCATGACTAAATGTTTCGGCCCGCTGGCATCTGCAGTGATGAACGGCAGATTGATATCGGTCTCGAGCACGTTGGAAAGCTCGATCTTCGCCTTCTCGCTCGCTTCCCGTAACCGCTGTGTCGCCATCCTATCGTTCCGGACATCGATTCCCGATTCCTTCTTGAACTCCTCGGCGACGTAATCCACAATGACTTTGTCCATATCGGTCCCGCCCAGTTGCGTATCACCGCTCGTGGAGATGACTTCGAAGACGCCTTCGCTGAACTCCATGATCGTTACATCCAGTGTGCCACCGCCGAAATCGAAGACCAGGATCTTCTGCTCCTTCTCGGTCTTGTCAATACCGTACGCCAGCGCAGCCGCGGTGGGCTCGTTTATGATCCGCACCACCTCAAGACCGGCAATTGTTCCAGCATCCTTCGTCGCGGTACGTTGATTATCGTTAAAGTAGGCCGGTACGGTTAAGACGGCTTTATCAACCTTATCGCCCAGGAATGCTTCTGCATCTGTTTTGATCTTCTGGAGAATGAACGCCGTGATCTGCTGTGGTGTGTACTCCTTGCCATACACTTTCACCTTATAATCTGTCCCCATCTGCCGTTTGATCGCAGAGATCGTGCCTTCAGGATTAGAAACCGCCTGCCGTTTCGCAGGTTCGCCAACGAGTCGCTGACCGTCCTTCGTGAACGCAACGTAAGAGGGAAACGCCTTGCCGCCGAGGCTCGTGCCCTCCGCACTGGGAATGATCGTGGCCTTACCACCAATCAATGCCGCAGCAGCCGAATTACTTGTTCCTACATCAATACCTATCGTTTTAGCCATCTTTCTACCCCCAAATAAATCATCCCTGTCCACTACCTCCTATCTTGCTTATTCGCTATTAAAGTTTCGTTCTGCGCCCGGTACCACCGCTGCCACAACGGCAGCGGCAGATTTTATTACCCTGCACTCCCTTTACCTAACTGGAGCAATGAACGAGGACGAGCGAGCGGTAGACGAAGCAGGGCTCGACGAACGACCACACGTTATCGAGGTCAGTGTCGAGAATGAGATGAAGCGCTCGTATATCGACTATGCGATGAGCGTGATCGTCGGCCGTGCTCTTCCAGACGCCCGCGATGGGCTTAAGCCGGTGCATCGCCGCATTCTCTACGGCATGCAGGAGCTCGGCGTCACGTATAATCGGTCGCACAAGAAATCCGCACGCATCGTGGGCGACGTCCTGGGCAAGTATCACCCGCACGGGGACGTTGCAGTGTATGACACTATGGTGCGCATGGCGCAGGATTTCTCGTACCGTTACCCGCTGGTAGACGGCCAGGGCAATTTCGGGAGCGTGGACGGCGATTCCGCGGCCGCGATGCGATATACAGAGGCACGGCTCTCGAAGATCGCGGGCGAACTCCTCGAGGATCTCGATAAGGATACCGTCGAGTGGTTACCCAATTTTGATAATACGCTCAAAGAGCCGCAGATATTACCTGCAAAGCTCCCCAACCTCCTGATCAACGGCTCATCCGGCATTGCCGTCGGTATGGCCACCAATATGCCACCCCATAACCTGGCCGAGGTCGTTGATGGCATCATTCGCGTCATCGACGAGCCCGATGTCGAGATCGAAGAGTTGATGCAGCACATAAAAGCGCCTGACTTCCCCACGGGCGGCATCATCTCGGGCTACGAAGGCATCCGCCAGGCTTATCTGACCGGTCGGGGCAGCATCAAACTCCGGGCAAAGGTGGAGATCGAGCAGAAGGCCAAACGAGAGCGGATCATCATCACGGAGATCCCCTATCAGGTGAACAAGAGCAAGCTGGTCGAGGAGATCGCGGAATTCGTCCGGAAATACAAGGTAGACAGTATCGTCGGACTGCGCGACGAATCGGACCGCAAAGGTATGCGGATCGTCGTCAGCTTGAAAACGGGTGCGAACGCTCCTATCATCGTGAATCGGCTCTTTCGACGTACGCAGCTCGAGACCACTTTTGGGGTTATCAATCTGGCGCTCGTTGACGGCGAGCCCCGGGTCTTAACGCTTAAAGAGCTGATTGAGTGCTACATCAAGCATCGCCGAGAGGTCACTGTTCGAAGGTTGCAATTCGAACTGGATCGCGCAGAGAAGCGGAAACACCTATTAGAGGGCTTGATCATTGCGATCGCGCACATCGACGAGGTAATTCAGCTGATCAAAGCATCGAGCGATGTCAAATCGGCTCAAGCCGCGCTGATCGAGAAATTCGCGCTCACCGAGGTGCAGGCGAAAGAGATACTGGACATGCGACTCTCGCGGCTGAGCGCCCTCGAGCGTGACAAGATCGAGACCGAGCGCGGCGAATTGACACAGAAGATAGCATGGCTCAGGGAGGTACTGGCGAGCGAAGCGCGTATCAGGGGCGTGATTAAGGATGAGTTGCGCGAGCTGAAGGAGAAGTACGGGGATAAGCGGCGCACTGAGCTCGAGGAGATGGTAACGCTCAGCGAGCGCGATTTCATTGAGGATGAGGAAGTGATCCTCTTCTTCACCGAACGCGGGTACGTGAAACGGTTGCCGGAGAAGCTCTTCAAACAGCAGCAGCGAGGCGGCAAGGGGATTGCCGTCATCGATCGCAGGGAAGATGACGTCGTCGTCAATTTCATTCGTGCATCCACACGAGAGCGACTGCTGCTCTTTACCGAAGACGGTCGCGTCTTTCAGGTGAAGACCTACGAGATCCCGCCCAGTTCGCGGCATGCGAAAGGCAAACCGCTGGTTAACGTTCCCGGGTTGAGCATCACCGCTGAAGAATCGAAGACTTTTGTCACCGCGCTCTCGGTGCCAGAAGCGGTTGATGAGGCAGTCGAGAACGTCTATATCGTCTTCGCGACCAGACGGGGCGTAGTAAAACGGAGCGCGCTCGCAAGCTTGAAGAACATTCGCGTAACGGGCATCGTGGCATTGCGGGTGGACGAGCGCAAGAATGATGCTCTGGTTGATGTGGCCCTGATGAAAGGTGAGGCGAACCAGGGCATCATCGTCAGCTCGAAGATGGGCAAAGCGATCTTCTTCCACGAGGAGGAACTCCGTGAGATGGGTAGGTACGCCGCGGGTGTGCGCGGGATACGGTTGGATAAAGGCGATGAGGTTGCCAGTATCGAAACGGTCGATCTAAGTGTACAGAAGTCGAACTTCGTCACCATCACCGAGAAGGGGTATGGCAAACGAACGCGGCTTGACGCTTACCGCGAGACACACCGTGGCGGAAAGGGCGTGATCAGCATTCGGGGCGCGCAGCGCAACGGGAACGTGGTGTGCATCAAGCAGGTGAAGCCCGACGATGACTTGATGATCACGACCTCCGATAACATGGTGACCAAAATCGGTGTGCGAAACATCCCTGTCCAGGGGCGGAACACGCAGGGCGTGCGCTTGATGAACGTCAAGAAAGGTGCGCGGGTCGTGACAGTAGACGTCGTTTAGGCACTCTGAACGTTTTGGGGCTGCATATGCTTATTCACCCGCGGTGGCGTGGTGCTTGCTCAACCCGCTCTGAGTTGTCGCAGCGTTGCCAGAATCACCTCGGACAGCGCTGGATGGATGTGAATGCCGCGCCCAAGTGCTCTATAGTCACGGTCATCAGCCATGATTTGGATCACTTCCTGGATGAGTATGGGTGCGTGGGGCCCGATGATGTGGAATCCGAGTATCCTCTTGCTCTCGCGGTCCACAATCGCCTTGGCAAAGCTCTCCTCGTCCCGCATAGCCTGTCCCTTCGCTACCTCCGAGAAATGCGCCGTCCCCACCAGGATCTCATAGTCCCGCTTCGCCTGTGCCTCCGTCATGCCGGCCGATGCGATCTGTGGCCACGAGTAGACCGCATGTGGTATCGCGCGATAGTTCATCTCGACGTGCTCGGTGTGCGTGCTGTTGTGCCATGCAACCAGCGCCGCCTCATTAGCAACGTGCCGGAACATGTACTTCCCAATCGCATCACCCAGAGCCCAGATCCGCTCCTTGCTCGTCTCGAGATAGTCATTCACCCTGATGAAGCCACGATCGTCTGTTTCGACACCGCTATGCTCAACCTTTAAGCGATCGGCGTTCGATTGGCGACCAACAGCGATCATCACTCGCTCAGCCGTGATTTCACGTTCATCACCAGTAGCTCTGTCCCGGGCTATAACAACGCAGTGCGCGCCCTTCTGCCGCACCGCGGAGACCTCAGTGCCCGTAACGATCGTCATACGCCTGGCCAGCTCACGCTGTAACAGAGCGGATATCTCCGGCTCTTCATGAGGCAGCAATCCGTTCCCCCGCTGGACAATGGTGACGTCAGTGCCCATAGCGGCGAAGAAATGCCCGTATTCAGTCGCGATATAACCACCGCCGACGATGACCATGCTCTCTGGTCGTTCTTTCAGATCGAACAGGTTCTCGTTCGTCAGGTACTGCACCTCATTAATCCCGGTAATCTGAGGGATCACCGGTCGTGCGCCGGAAGCGATGAAGATCCGCTCGCCCCTGATCTGCGTTCCATTGACTGCCAGGGTATAGTCAGCGGTGAATACTCCTTCGCCCCTGTACAGATCGAGATTCTGGGTGTGCTCAATACCGCGTTGCATCTGGGCGCGATCGTGCGCGATCATGGTGCGCATGCGCTCCATAATACCGTTAAAATCGATGCTCGTGATCTGCGCCTCGATCCCCAGTTTCCCGGCTTCCTGGATCTCCACTATGCGATCCGCAGGATGGATCAGCATCTTCGAGGGTATGCAGCCCACATTCAGGCAGGTGCCGCCGATTAGTCCCTTCTCTACCAGCGCGACTGTGAGACCCGCGGCTACCGCACGCTCAACGATCAGCATTCCAGCACCTGATCCGATGACGATCACCTCGTACTCTTTCATGCTTTGCCGCTTCCTCCTCGTTCCTGCGCTCCATGCTGCTTCGCGGTCTTGAACTGTCCCAGAAGCGCTGCGATGGCACGCTGTGGTGGGAAGTTCAACGAGGTTAGTGCACCGTCATAGATACTCGCGCGGAAATACTCGCCGAAGAGTTCCGGCGGCTCTTCCGTCTCGTAAAAAATACCAATCGGAATTCGGTCGGCCCATTCAGTCGCCTTCTTCATAGCGGCCTGCTGGTCATGCGGATCGTAATCCGGGGGCAGGTGGTAGATCCGGTCACGGTACCAGCTGATCGGATGTGTTCCCCAGGTGATACAGGGCTGTATGACGTCCACGTACGAGAGCCCTCTGAACTGGATAGCCGCGACGAAGAGTTCGGTAAGATGTTTGATATCTCCGGCAAAACCGCGCGCGACAAAGGGGCAGTCGTGGACGATCGCGAGTGCCAGCGGCTGCAGGGGGCTGATCTTAACGCCTTCGAACTGAAGCCGTGTCTTATCGCCCGTGTCGGTCGTCGGTGACGCCTGACCTTTGGTGAGTCCATAGATCTGGTTGTTGTGTACGATGAGGGTGAGATCAGGATTTCGGCGGACGGTATGCACGAAGTGGTTTCCCCCTTCGCCGTAGCAATCACCGTCCCCCGTCACCACGATCGTCCTCAACTGCGGGCTCACCACGCTGATCGCCGTTGCGACGGGGAGTGCTCTTCCGTGCAGTCCGTTGAAGAAATTACAGCGCAGGTAGTGCGGTAACTTTGCCGCCTGCCCGATACCTGAGACCAGGCAGATCTCCTCAGGGCGCTTGTCCAGCGCCACCAGTGCGTTCTTCATCGCTTTCAGGATGCCGAAATTGGGGCAGCCCGGGCACCACTGGTTCTCCGCATCGCTCTGGTAATCATCAAGCTCAACCATGCTGCCACACCTCCATGATGTACTCGTGATCCAGCGGCAGCCCGTCGTACCGTGCGATGGTGCTCTTTACAGATAATCCATATTCGCTCCGCAGCAGACGGCCGAATTGCGCGGTCGCATTGCTCTCGACCAGATGGTAACGCGGCTCTTCAGGGAACGTGTACCGTGGAAGCGGCCAGAGTTCGGTAAAGTGGAGCATACCCACCGCATTTCCGCGCTCATTAAGCTGGTCTACCGTCTCGAGCACCGCGTTCCGCGAGGACCCCCAGCTCACCAGCACGTCCTCCGCTTCTCTGACCCGGTATTCCTCGGGCAGCTGGATCTCATCCCGCAAACCCTCCAGCTTCCGCAGCCGCTTCTCCACCATCCGCTTCCTGAGCGTTAGATCCTCCGTGATGTGACCGTATTCATCATGTTCGTCGCTATCACAGCAGACAAGCTGCTGGCTCTGGCCGGGGAAGAGTCGGGGCGAAATCCCGGTCTCCGTGAGCAGATATCGCCGGTAATCTCCCGACTCAACGGTTGCTGCGAGATAATGTTCAGGCTTCAGGGCATCGAGCTCGAAGTCGTCCACCGTGGAATAGGAGTCGGCCAGGAACTGGTCGCTCAGGATGATCGCAGGTGTTTGGTACTTATCGGCCAGATTGAATGCGCGGGCGATCTTATGAAATGCGTCCCGGGGATCAGCGGGTGCGAAGACGAGCCTGGGGAATTCACCGTGACCCGCGTTGACCGCAAAGAGCAGATCCGCCTGCTCCGTGCGCGTTGGAAGACCGGTTGCCGGCGCAGGACGCTGGCCAAGCACAATAACGATCGGTGTCTCGGTCATGCCAGCGAGGCTGATCCCTTCGGTCATGAGTGAAAAGCCACCGCCCGAGGTCGCGGTCATCGCGCGCACCCCGGCATAACTCGCGCCAATCGCCATATTGATCGCCGCGATTTCGTCTTCCGCCTGCTCGGTGAAGATCTGCAAGCGCTCTTTGTGCTTTGAGAGGAACGTTATGATTCCGGTCGAAGGTGTCATGGGATACGCGGCAATGAAGCGGCAGCCAGCGGCCGCAGCACCCAGTGCCAGCGCTTCGTTCCCCGTGACCAGGTAGTGCGCCAGTGTTCGTCTCGGCAGTGTCCATGCGCAGACGCCCTCGCAACTCCTCTTCGCCCTGTTGTAGCCTGTCGCGGCCGCCGCGCGATTCGTGTCCACGATCTCATCGCTTTTCCCCGCAAACTCGTCCGCGACCACCTCGATGAGTGCCTCCTGCTCGAGGCCGAGCACTGCAGCAAGGGCTCCAGCAGCGACGGTATTTGCAAAGAGCTTCTTGCCAAAGTCCTCCCGGGCGATCTGCTCAAACGGTATAGTGATCACCCGTTCACCGGTCTCCTGCTCGTCGATCAAAACGCCATCAGCTTTCAGCAGCGGTCGGTATTTACGCTTGGACTCTTCGCTCAACGTCACGAGGATATCAGCCCTATTCAGCGGGCTGTTGGCCGGAGTATCGCTCACGCGTATCCGGTAGCTGTTACAGCCCCCGCGGATGCGCGATTCGTACTCCTGCCATGCGAAGACGTTATAGCCAGCTCCTGAAGCAGTCCTGGCAAGAACGTATCCGATCGTCTGAACACCCTGGCCAGCGGCTCCGGCAATGACAACAGTTAAATCCACCTCTTCTAGTCACCCCTCATATAAGCTATCTTCAGTAAGGGATAATAATGGTCCTGATCCTCTTGCAGTGAGTTGGCGTGGTACGTGGAGGTTGTCCCGGGCACTGGCATGTTTTCCCGCCCGGCAGGGGCGAATGCGGGACCGAGATGAGAAGCGTCTGAAGGATTAGATCTTTGATCTCGGTTCCCTTCGAACAGGAGCAGCGGTAAAATTACCTACGGACCTGGCGAGTGTCCTGCTCAATCAGCGCAGAAGAAGTGCTCAATGAGCTCAGGCTCGATGAGCAGATTCATGATCCGGATGGGCTCGGCTTTCTCGGCGATGTGCTTCCAGTTCTCCCGTTTCTTGAAAGCGGCAAGCTTTCGCACTTCCGCGACCTGCTCAGCGGTGGACTGTTTTGTCTCAATGAGCCCCGACGCTTTCACTCGCATCAGTACGTCCATACCAGCATCGCTGCGGGCGATCACCGTCGACCAGCCGTCTTCAGAGCCGATCGAGCCCACCGAGAGGTCAGCGAACTCAGCGGCGAAGTCGTAGCAGTAGTTACAGGCCTCGCGGGCGAACGCGCGCATCTTCTTGATCGGCATCGTGAGCTCCTTACCATCTTTCGTAGTGACGATGAACCGTCCTCTGCGTATATTGAACTTTGTCACCGCGTCAAAGCTCGTGCCAAGCTCCTCCAGCGTCTGAGCGAGTAGTGCACGGTCAAAGGATTCCGTACAGAAGAGACCGATGAGGAATTTCACGCGCTCTGCCCCGACCTTGAACGCGTCTGAGAGTTGCGCTTTGCGCATACCTTCGATATGACAGGGCAATCCGACAAGCGCAACCTTCTGGTAACCGGCCTCAAAGGCGTCTGCCACGCCCAATACGGATGGACATTGCGTATACTTCGAGCCCGCAGCAGCCAGCACATCCTCCTTGGTGGTCGCCACGAAGGGTTGGGGCTGCCATTCAGCTTCTTCTGTGGTTCGGGCCACGACGGCCGCGTCGATCTCGCCTTCCTGGAGCAGATACAGGAGCACTGCAGAGATGACCCCGCCATCCTGGGCGCGCTCCCGCAGCGCGGCATCGACCGCTCGCGCGCTGAGGATCTCGCCCTGGTAATAGCCCAGCAGGTTATCTGTTCTGACCTCGCCAAATATCGCGCGGTCCATCTGAAACGGCGCAAAGGAAGTACGGGGGCAGAACTCATAGCACGCGCCGCAGATCTCATAACACTTCTGCTTCGTCTTCGGCAGCTCGTTCTCGAACGCGATGTATTCTTTACAGAACGCTCCGCACGTCCCGCAGTAGCAACAGAGCCCGTTATAGATCACTTCAGCCTCTAAATCCGTTAAATTACCGCTTATCTTTGCCATTGCCCTCTCTTCACCTCCGCACACTCCGCACGAGCCGCTGCAGCATCTCCTTATACTGCTGCTCCTGACGCGGCGTGACGTTCGCAAAGCTCATCCGCGCGTTCGGATGGTAATACCGATCGATCGAGACCGCACGAATCAACGGATCGGTCGCGAAATTCTTGATGCCTGAGAGCATCTGCGATGCGTAATAATACACAATCCCGTAGAAGATCACGAAATCATAATTACCCTGGCCGTCCAATCCCGTCCAGTTCGGGTCCCGCAAGCAGTTCGTGAGCTCGTGCAGGTTGTACTGCGTGACGTTCTCGGTATAGCCCTTTTCAATAAAGCCCTTGATACTATGGCCCGTTGCCGCGATCGGAACGCCCTTCTTCCCCAACGCGATCGCGATCTCGATGAAGAACCCGTCCCGTATGATTTCAGAGCCCACGACCAGAAGCGGCCGTTTCGCACTTGCGATATAGCTCCCCATTACCTCCGGTGCAACGACGACGCCCGATTCTGGACCAGGTATATTCGCCACGTTAAAGGGTATCTCAGTTACCATCGTTCTCCCTTCCTCTCCCTAGCTCTATTCCTCCTTCTTCTTCCGCACCAAGCGTTTCAGGTTCGTCGGATTGAATGAAGGGTCGTAGCCGCGAATGGGGCCCTCAAGGATCTTCTTCAGCTTCCAGTCGATCTTCCAGCCCTGCTCGTCCTCCAGCTTCTTTAAGAGCTCGTTCCGCCTGGCGATCGGTACATCGCTCGCGGCTCGAACGTAGAGGTGCCAATCCTTGGGATAGGCGTGGAGGTACTTCAAGCTGAGATCGATATAGTGCGTGAGCTTGATTGACCGACCACGATCGGTATCCGAAGGCCTGAAACAGAGTTTCGCGATCATCGGCAACGCCTCCTCCACCGTCTCGCAGGCCACCAGCAGGTGCTCTGGCCCGGGCTCAACGGCAATCTCTGAGCCGTCGCTGGCATTAATGATCTTCCAATCGTCCGTCAGGTCAGCGCGACCGAGGAACGCGCGCCGGTATTTCGTGCTGTGTGGTCCCACGACTGCAGGAATACCGAGACGGTTGAAACCGGTGGCAATCGATGCCGCTTTCTGGGACATCGCGCCCCATGCAACGCCGCAGGCGCCCACGCGGCTCAGGATGTAATCGGCTATCTCCTCATAGTTCCCCCGTAGGTGCCGACCGGCAAAGATGCTCGCGATCTTGATCGCGGCATCGTGAATGTGTGCATTGGAGACACAGGAGCCGATGTTGAGCACACCACCACCGTCGAACCGGCCGTGATGCTGCTCATAGACCGTTTTACCTTCCTCATCCTTCCACAACGCGGCATCGATCGCCATACAGCCTGTGAGCGTGATAATATAGTTCCGTTCCGCGAACTCCTTGACGATGAGCCATGCATCTTTGGTCCCCTGTGGGTAATTGCCGCAACCGATGGGCGCGATCACACCGGGTATGGTGCCCAGGACAATCGGTGCGCCGACATCGCGAATCTCACTGTCCCAGATAGGGCCGCGTCCTATGCGCATCCGTCCACGCTCCTCCACGATCTGAGGATACGCCGATTTCGTGATGACATCAATGATCGGCATATGCTTCTTACAGACTTGCTCGCACCGGCCGCAGCCAACGCAGATGTCAAACAGCTCTGCCAGTGGCTTGCGGTCTCCGGCCGCAGCACAGGCCATTGCCTCGCCGATTTGCATGCCGGTTGGACATGCAAGCGTGCAGTTTCCACATTGAATGCACTCAGTCACATAACCCATGAATTCTTCATCGCTGAGGATCAGCCGGAACTTCCTGCGTTTCTTATCCATCTGGATCGCAGTCTTCACCGCGACCTCCCCAACCTGCTCGGGATCGAGTATGATCACACCGGGCACGCGTTCGTTCACAAGGTCCGCAACGATGCTATCCGGGTCGTCATCCGTGCGATCCACCAGCCCGTGCAGTGCCTTGTCATTCGTGGCGATCACCGGTGTGTGCACATGCTGACAGAGCTCAACGATGTCCGCACGAATGCACTGCTCATCGATAACCGTAAGATCAGCAATCCCTGCGCGGATCACACGCAACTGCCGGCCAAGCGCCGCCGCGACCTTCGCTTTCTTGTACACCCGTGTGGTGTCAAGCGAGGTACAGCAGATGCCCGCGAGTTCAACGCGGTCTTCGAGATCGTTCTCCGTCAAGTAGTCGCCGATATCTGCTGCCGGAGGCACGTTATGCCCGATAACGAGAATGACAGGTTTATTTGTGTCTATCGTGCCGATGCCGACGTCAACGAGCGGCACGTCCGGACCACCGCCCTCTTTGCTCGTGGGCATGCCGTAACAGGCGATCTGAATGATATCAGCCGCTTCTTTGCTCAGTGAGTCGAGCATCCCCATGTGAAGCGCTTTTGATTCAAAATCGAGATACGAGCCCTCCTGACCCGTGTGAATGGCGTCCGCCAGCTGGACGATCTGCTCTTCAATGTAATCATATACCTGCTCGAAGTCGCCGATCGTCCTCGGCTTGATGCCGCAGATCAGGCGTGTAAGTGGAGCTTCGATATCCACCTTCGGGCCAAAATCGATTGGCACATCGCGTCCGAACAGCTTGATCATGTCATGCAGGAGATGTCGCCCGTGGCCAGTATGCGCGCTGCACCCAACCAGACACGCGAGCAGCACGATTCGGCCATGCTGCGCGTCCATGCGCAGACCGCACGCGCCTTTCTTATTGCCCGTGAGGTCGCATTTCCCGTAGGTGCAGAGGCAGCACATATCGCACAAAGGCGCATAAAACGGTTTATACCGCTGTAAGAGCTTGAAATCCCAATTACGTAGCGTTGCAATTCCCGGCATCGGATGGGGGCCCATAGGTTCCCAGTCCTGCTCAACGCCCTCTTCCTCGATCTTGCCAATGCTTATCCGCACATTTTCCAGGCCCGCGATCTTGAAGAGGTCTCTCTTATCTATCGTTGCCATTTCCCCTTTTCCTTCTGTTCTGTGATTTCCCTCTGTATTTAGGATAGTTAAATGTTTCTAGCTCTGCACCTCACTTAGGACGATCACGCGGTACCATGAGGATTGGCCATGCCTGATTCGTTCAACCGCTTTGAATAGGCTTATCTCGAGCAGCTTTCGGTCCTAACCGTCCGGCGCTGCGTGGAGCGAGTCCGGGGCGACGCATGGTAATCACCATTTCTTTATAAGTGGTGGCATTAAAGTAAGTAAGGCGAAGCGGGAAGGCGAATGAAAGCGAGAAGATGAGGAGAAGAGAGAAGACAGATCCACGGATTTCGCGGCTGATCGATGAGCTGAAGCGAAATTCGCGAGAGCAGAACGTGCCGCTGTGGCGAGATCTCGCGACGCGGTTGGAGAAGCCGCGACGGCAGTACGCGGAGGTCAATTTGAGCAGGATCAACCGCTATTCGGCTGAGCATGATACGGTCGTAGTGCCCGGTAAGGTGCTGAGCGCGGGGCAGCTGGAGAAGCAGGTAACAATCGCTGCGCTGGGCTTCAGCAAGAAGGCCGCTGAGAAGATCGGCGTGCGTGGTAAATGCCTGAGCATTGAAGAATTGATGGCGGTTAACCCGAAAGGTTCCGGTGTAAAGATACTGGTATAATAACTTTTTGAGTACGAAAGAAGTGAGAAAGAGCAATGGGCAGAGAAGTGATAGATGGTGAAGGGCTTATCCTGGGGCGGATGGCCAGCGGCGTGGCAAAACGGCTGCTGAACGAGCCGGAGACGGAGATCGTGATCGTAAACGCCGAAAGCGTGGTCATCAGCGGCACGAAGAAGTATCTCTTCCATGAATATAAGGCAAGGCGTGACCGCGGCTCGAAGGAGCAGGGCCCGTTCTACCCCAGAATGCCCGATCGGATCGTGAAACGGACGATCCGGGGCATGCTGCCGTACAAGCAAGGTAAGGGGCGAGCTGCATTCTCACGATTGAAGGTTTATCTCGGTGTGCCTGAAGCGTTTGAAGCTGAGGAGCGACAGACGATGGAGAGCGCCTCGGCTGCACGATTATCCCGTAAGTATTTAACGTTGGGGGAGGTGAGTGAGAAGTTAGGATGGGTACCAAGGCAAAGCTAAAGAAGATCGTAAATGAGGTCGGGAAGCGGAAGACCGCTGTTGCACGAGCAACCATTAAGGAGGGCAGCGGTGTCGTCCGTGTGAACAAGAAACCGTTGGATGTCATCGAGCCGGAAGTGGTCCGAGCGAAGCTGGCAGAGCCGATGTTCATCGCCGCTCAGTTCCCTGAGATCGACACGACCAGCATCGATGTGGACGTGACGGTTACGGGCGGCGGCTTCATGGGCCAGGCTGAGGCGGCGCGCACCGCTATCGCGCGCAGCCTGGTGGAGTGGACGGCGAACGAGCAACTGCGCGAGGCCTATCTGAGCTATGATCGTCATCTGCTGGTGAGCGATATGCGGAAGAAAGAGATGAAGAAGTTCGGTGCAAAGGGGCCACGAGCGAAGCGGCAGAAGTCCTACCGGTGAGATGAGGTGACGTTTTATTTATGATCCCGGTCAGGTGTTTCACGTGCGGTAAGGTCATCTCAGACGTCTGGGACGAATATAAGGAGCGCATCAAGCGCGAGACGCCCGGGCAGGTGCTGGACGATCTGGGGATCAGCCGCTATTGCTGCAGACGGATGCTACTCACACACGCAGAGTTGATAGATGAGATAGCGCCGTATGGATGAGGCGCGTGTGGTTCTTTGTAAGGTAACAGGGGGTCGTAGGGTAGCTTGGTCTATCCTTCGGCGTTCGGGACGCCGAGACCTGAGTTCAAATCTCAGCGACCCCATACACTCATAGTATCAATAACAAGAGCGAGGTCGATGATCGTGACGGGCAAAGAGAAGCAGGAACAAAGAATAAAAAAGGAACACTATACGAAATACGAGAAAGCACGCATTATCGGCGCACGAGCATTGCAGATCGCTATGGGTGCGCCCGTACTCATCGAGACCGACGATCTCGATCCCATAGAGATCGCAATTCAGGAATTCGAGCGTGATGTCGTGCCTATCACCGTGAAACGGACTGCGGACTGACCTGACAAAATCCTTCCTGATCTTTTCTTCCTTTAGTCAGTATCTTATCCAGATCCACCACACTCACGCGGCGCTCTGTCGCGTGAGCGATAAAGGAGAATGGCGCTGATGCAGACAACCAACGAGTTTCACAAGCGAGGATAGCCCGTGCTCACCAACCACGTACCTGCAAGAGCTCGCTCTCGGCCAGGGCGTTCACTTCAATGCCCTTCATCGGGTCACCCAGCCCTTTTGAGAGCTCCGCGAGCTTCTTCGCGTCGTCGTAGTTGTTGACCGCTTCCACGATCGCCGCGGCCATTCGTGCTGGGTTCTGGGACTTGAAGATGCCAGAACCGACGAAGACACCGTCCGCACCGAGCTGCATCATGAACGCGGCGTCCGCGGGTGTGGCCACACCGCCTGCCGCGAAGTTCACGACCGGTAACCGCTGTAGTTTTGCCGTCTCCTGCACCAGCTCCACGGTGACTTTGAGCTCTTTCGCGACGTCGCGCAGCTCCTCCTCGTTCTTGCCCCTGAGGGCACGTATCTCACCCATGATGAGCTTCATATGCCGAACCGCTTCCTTCACATCGCCCGTACCCGCTTCACCTTTCGTTCGAATCATAGCTGCACCTTCCTGGATGCGCCGTAAAGCCTCGCCCAGATCACGGGCTCCGCAGACGAAGGGCACGGTGAAGTCGCGCTTGTCCACGTGATGCGTGTCCACCGGGGTAAGCACCTCTGACTCATCGATCATATCAACGCCGAGTGCTTCGAGCACCTGCGCCTCTACAAAGTGCCCGATACGACACTTTGCCATTACCGGAATCGTCACCGCATCAATGATCTCCGTGATCGCCGCGGGATCTGCCATACGTGCCACGCCACCCGCCTTCCGGATGTCAGCGGGCACAGCATGCAAGGCCATCACGGCAATCGCACCGGCGTCCTCTGCTATCCGCGCTTGCTCCCCACTCGTCACGTCCATGATTACACCACCCTTCTGCATGGCCGCGAATCCACGCTTCAGCAGCTCTGTGCCATGTCTCAGATCCTCAATCACTATCCCTCGGTGCATCTTCATTAACACTTCCGCTCCTGTCCCATTCCGCACGTTACGCGTTGATCTCTCTTTACGATCTCTATAGTAGTACAGTAAACGCTTTTCCGTTTAAAAAGATTCAAAATGCAGCTCGCATTTGAACTCTCGGGTGAGCACGAGACACTACCCCGAGCGGAGCTGCTCGCATCCCTGGACGCGTTGAATATCCGCTACACGATAAAATTCGTCGCGGGCAGAATCTTTGTGATCGACGCGCAACTCGCACCTGAAAGTGCAAGACTCTTTGAATTAGCACGCCGCTTGGGTATGACGCACCAGGTGTACGAGGTGCTCGACCAGTGTGGACTGCATGATCGTGAACTCCTGATTCGGGTTGAGAGCATGGATTTAGAGTCGGTGATGGGCAGGGGACGCACCTTCGCCGTATGTGTCCATTTCATGGAGCTGAATCGGCTCTACCCCCGTCGACAAGCGTTACTCAAAGCAGTCGGCGAGTGCATCACGCGAAAAGGTTATACCGTGGATCTCAACCGGCCTGCGAAGACCTTCGTGCTCCTCTTCACTGCGGATACCTGCTCCTTGTGCACGCGAGTGTGGCGGATCGATAAGCGGCAATTTGGCGATAAGCGACCACATGCACGACCCTTCTTCTTACCCGGCGTCATCATGCCGAAGGTCGCCCGTGCGCTCGTCAATCTCAGTGGTATTCGAGCGAATGAGCGCTTGCTCGATCCGTTCTGCGGCACCGGTGGAATCGTCCTGGAGGGTGCAATGGTGGGTGCGCGCGTCATGGCCGCGGACATCCAGCGGAAGATGGTCTACGGTGCGCAGAAGAATATGGCATTCTTCAGTGTGCCGTGCGAACTCCTCATGAGCGACTCGAAATGGCTGCCCCTGCGGTCCGGGAGCATGGACGCGGTCGTTACTGACCTGCCGTACGGGCGGGCGTCCGTTGTAGCGGGCGCGGGTATCCCGGAGGACGAAGACGCGCGCGCTGATTACCTCGCACGGTTGTATGCGGCTGCGATGGTCGAGATCCACCGCGTGCTGAAGCCCGGTAAGAGAGCGGTCATGGTCTCGAATATACCCTCGTTACCTGCCCTTACGCGTGGTATGGGGTTCCTGCTTTGTGACGAGCACGCCTATCGCGTGCACAAAAGCCTGACCCGGTACATCACGGTGCTGGAGAAGGCGTAAACGGATCTTTTATGTTTCGCGGTGCATATGATTACTGAACCGGAAGGAAAAAAACGAACGGGTGGGGTGATAACATGAGAGTTCGGTTGCCGAATGGCACGGAAGTAGAAGCGATGAATGTGGACTTCGAGACGGTGAAGGAGGATTGGAACGAATACAAGCTGAAGGACGGAACGATCTTGAAGTTCAAGACGGTGGTCAGTAATGTCATTCGTACTGAGAATTACGACCCAATGACCGGAGATCCCGTGTATCACGTGCGATCCACCAACATCCTGCGCGTCAATGTGCCGAACGAACTGAAGCGTTTGTCTGCCTCGCGGCGCTCCGGTGAGACAGATGAAGGTGTGGAGGTCGGCTAACCGACAGCTAACCGCCACTATTGTTCTTCCCCGCTTACCACGACCTCTTTTCCTCGCCTGCTCGGCACGATCTCCAGCTCGGCATGCTCAAATCGTGCCGTTAGCTCCTGACCGCGCTGCAAATGGTCGAGGAATATCGCGAGTGCAGCGATCTCCGAGTGGGGTTGATTACCGATCGCGACGTTCCAGTCGGCGGTTTCATAGACCTCGAACGGGACCTTTTCCGCGCCCACAACAACCAGTATCGGCGTGCGCTCAGCTTCAGCAGCTTCGCGTATCTCCGCGATCACCTCGTGGAGGTTCGCGCCGTACATGGTGAGATGACAGACCTTACCGCCCGCTTGGTGCCAGTTTCTGAGCGCGTCGCGCCAGCGCACGCCGGTTTTGACGAAGAACTCTCCGCCCCAGCGTTTCGCTACGCGCGTGAGGCTGCGCTCGACGCCTTTATCATCCGCAGCGAGGAGCAACCCCTGTGCACCCAATGCGCGGCTCACCAGACCGACATGCGTGGTCACCCGTTTATCGCGCTCCAGACGATGCCCTAATCGCAGCACAACGATCTCCATTTCTCTTCTCCACAGTGTGAAGAACACTCTGCTCCTAAAAGCTTTACGTACCTCGTTTCAAAGGCAAGGATACATGAAGCTAAGTCACGATACCGAACTAACGTGGACCCAGCTGCAGGAAGAGATTAAGCGCTGCAGAAAGTGCGGTGCGCTCTGTCTCAGAGGCGTCCAGTGCCCCGATGCGCGCGTGCCGGCGATCGAGCCGCGTGCTGTTAAACTGCTCTTCATCTCCGAAGCGCCGCCATTGAATAGCCAGTCCTACTTCTTTAACGAACGCGCGAACGATCGCTTACGCGAGCGGCTATTTGGCATTTTACGGAACGATGTCGGATTGCCGATCGAGACGTTATCTGATCTTGTGGCTGCAGGCTTTTACCTCCTGCCCACGGTGAAATGCCCCTCGGCACGCGAAGCGCACAATACCGCGCCTCGCGGCAGCGTAATACAGTGCTGTGCAGACGCGCACCTCAGCCGCGAGCTCACATACATCAAGCCGGCGGGCATTTGTCTCCTCGGGCGGACAGCGCTACAGGGGTTCCTCGCACTCAGTGAGCAGGGTTACGTGCGCACGCAGGGCACGTCGAAGCTCAGCGGAAACGTCTCCGAAGTGGCCGGAATGCTGCTCGCAACCAAACTGGTGCGGGTGAATCACACCGTCATGGTTATCCCCTCGTATTGGCCCACGAGACGGCACCGGAAGTATCACGAGATTGGCGAGCACATCAAGCGGCTCATGGCGGCGATCGATTTTTAGCGCCGTTTTTTTAGGCGTGAAAACAAACTGACTAGTGGTATCTATGTATGACTGAGCGCCCGTATCTCGTACCGGAGTCCTTTGTCATGATTCAGGACGACATGCTCTTAAGAGGCAAGAAGAAGGTGAAGCTGGTCTATATCTTCGAATCTGAGTTCGTGCAGTCGGAGGATCTGAAGGTGACGATCGAATCGCTCATTGAAGCAGGCCTCTCACGGCTTGAGACGATGCATGCGAATTTACTGATCATCGAGGACCTGCTCAGGCGCGATGGGCGATTCGACGACCTTGCACACGACGTAGCGCGCTACCGGGAGATCGTTTTCAAAGAGTCGCGCTCTGTCCCGTTCACCATGATCGAGGCACGGGCGGTAATGACGACGATGCGGAAATGGCGGACCATGATAGCACGGCGATTAGCGGACTAATCGCGCTTTTGGACACGTCCAGGACCGAAAGGGTTAAATTGCTTCGATCGTCGAAGGCGGCTTGCTGGTAATATTGTACGTGACACTGACGACGCCGGGCACTTCGCTCGTTATCCGATCTGCCAGGCGCTCCAGTGACTCGTAGGGTAATCGCGTTGGTCGACCCGTCTGCGCGTCCGAGCTATCCCAACAGCGTACTTCTACTTGCAGCCCGTAGTCGCGCCTGCCCGCGCGTACCCCGGTCACCCTATCCGCGTGCAGGATCGCCAGATATTGGAACGCACCTGCGGCCTGGAGTTCATCCTCAACGATCTGCGTCGCTTTGCGCACCACCGCGATGCGGTCAGGCGTGACCTCGCCGATGACGCGTGCGGCCAATGCAGGACCGGGGAACGGCGGCCGGTTATAGATCGCTTCTGGCAGTCCGAGCGCCCTACCAACGAGTCGAACCGCGGGTTTACGGAGCTGAATGACCGGCTCAATTACCGTGTAACCGAATGTGGCCTGCGTATCGATCCCCAGTTGCTCAAGGATATTGTGCTGCCGCTTCACGCCCGCAACCGTCTCTTCAACGTCGGTGTAATTGGTGCCCTGGAGCAGATACTTCGCACCGCTCTCCTTGACGAGCGTGCCGAAAACCGCCTTGTAAAAGGTCTGCGTGATCGCTTCGCGTTTCTCCTCAGGGTCAATCAGCCCTGCAAGCGCCTTGAAGAACTGCGCTCTTGCGTCGAACAGCTCGACCCGTATCCCCAGCTCCTTGAAGAGTGAAACGATGTGTTCGGGCTCACCCTGCCGCATAATGCCATTCTCGATGAAGTACGTCTTCAAGCGGTCGCCCAGTGCACGGTGCCCCAGCAGCGTCACGGTAGACGAATCGACCCCGCCGGAGAGCGCATTGATCGCGGTGCCACTGCCGACCACCGATCTGATAGCTTCGACTTGCGCTTCGATGAACTGCTCGGGTTGCAACTCCTCGAGCGTGATCTCCTTAAGTTCCATGAGTTTCAGATGACCTGGCGGCGGTATAAAGCTTCAGTCAATAGTAATACCAGATGCTCCGGTAGTCATCGGGATTCTCGCCGCGCGCCTTTACCTTATCGAGATAGCCCCGAATCGTCACGTCCGTGTACAGATACGGGTTAACGGTTTCAATGTTCTTCTCCCAGGGATGGAAGAGATACATGCGCCGCCCGTCGGGCTGTATCGCGATGAGCTCGTGGTCCTGCCCGGCGCGGAGATGGTTCTTGCCGAGGAACGGCACGTTGAAGACCGGCTCGTCACTGCGGAAGATGCCGGGCAGCAATCGTGCCTCCTCCTTCCGCTCCTGCAAAATACGCGCGACCGGGACAGCATAATCCTCTATCTCGCTCTTGCCTTTCATGTTGAAGAGATAATAGGGGTCAACGCCGATCTGCTTCATCGCGATTCGCAACGCCGCGGTCTCGAATCGACGGCTGTTCGCAAAGGTGAAGACCTGCTGGTTGTAAACGTGCATGCCGATCATCTTGATACGTTTTATCGCTTCCGCGGTTTCACGCGTGACTTCATACGGATGCTCGAAATGCGTAACCATGCAGAGTGTCTGCTTGCCCAGCTCATAATAGCTCTCAAAGATCTCACAGAGCTCCTCGGTGATCCGCTGGGGCACGGTGATCGGGATGCGCGTGGCGATCCTGATGCTGTGCATATGAGATATCTCTGAGAGGCGGCTCACGATATTCTCGACCAACTTATCGTTCATTGCCAGCGGATCGCCACCGGTCAAGAGCACATCCATCATACTCTCGTGCTCCGCGAACCACTCGATCGCCCGGTCAATGCGCTCCATGGGTGCCAGCGCCGCGGGCATCAACGGCGACGTGATCTCCCAGTTTCGCTGGCAGTAGACACAGATCTGCGGGCACGAATCGTACGGTTTGATGATCGCCACCGTGGGGTAACGACGTGTGACGAGTTCTATCGGTGAAGTGTCATGCTCGCGCATGAAGTCGAATGCGAGCTCGCGATCCTCTTTATGCGCGATCATATTCTCCACGTAGCTCAAAGGCGGGAAGACCTGACGACGGACGGCGTAATCGTAATCGCTCGGCTCGGGATCCATGAGGTGTAAATAGTGTGGCGTAACGCCAAAGGGGACATCATTCTCAACAGCGAGCGCTATAGCCCGCTCCTGCACCGGGATGAGCTTGATGATCTTCTTTAAGGTCTTAAATCCATCTAAATTCTTGAATACACGACTGAACTGCCAGTGCCAGTCGTTCCAGTCGTCCTCAGTGGCGTTGAGCACCTCTAAGATCCGTCTCCTGTTCTCTTTACGACGCTCCACGATCTCAGGCTCGAGGCCGCTGGGATACCGTACCAGATAGCTCCGCATCCGCTCGCCCATGTGGTCGAGGTAATCAGAGCGTAGTAATGCAGCTTCACGGCCTCGATACCGGTTGAATTCAGGGAGCTCGACCCCGGCCATCAAGCACGAGGGGTAAACATCAGCTTTTCCCTTGACCGCCTTGAAGAAGTGCACGAACTCGTCAACAAAGTCGTCAGATACGTCCGCGTCACCGGTGACGGCCGCGGTCCAGACGAATTCCAGCGCGGAGGTTTCTGATAGCCGCTCATTGCGTGGCGATATGATGTTCTTGAGGCAGCGAAGCGCGTCTTCCAGGATGATATAATCCCATGGGTCAAGGGTATCAACATCACGCCTATACGTCCACTCCAGTGCGTTAAGATAGCCGATCAGCTTCTCACGTGCGCTCTCGACCGACTCACTCTCCTTCAGAAGCGCATGAAGCTCTGGTGCGGCTGCCCAGCATTCGTCCCATCGAGATGTCACGGTGCCCCGCCTCACTAACAGTTAGATTTCGGGGCATGTTAAGGTTTGGAAGTTTGCGCGTGGTGGGTCATTCACCTGCCGCCTCACACACGCTCAACGCACTTGCCTGCACCGCTGTCTGCGCCATCACGCTTGCGATCATGACGGCTTCAAAGATCTCCTGACGCGAAGCACCCGCCTTCTGCGCTTCACGCAAATGCACCTTCATGCAGGCCTCACCACGTAGCGAAACGGCGCAGGCAAACGCGATCAGCTCAGCCGTCTTCCGGTCCAGCGCCTTGGGCTCTCCGAGCAGAAAGTATGCAGTCAATACAGAGGGGATGAGAATATCCGGCCGCTCGGCCATGCCCCGGAGTATCGAGGGCACAAACCCCAACTGCTCCTCGACAACCGCAAAAATCTCCGCCACCGTCTGATCAGGATCTCTCAACAGCACTTCTATCTTCTCTTCTAACGTCACCATCCGTTTTCACAAACATACTTGCGCGGCATCCCGCAAAAACACACCGGTAAAATCGTCTCGCAGCCCTCAAGGAGCGAAACGGCTGCGCTGACGCTCGTGATCACCGTCTCGTGTGTGGACTACCTGCGTGCTTCCTGTACGCACGGCGGATACGTGAGGCCGATCATACCTACCTGAAGATTCCTGATTTCATCTGATAGAGGCCCATTAATTCCGCGGTGTCCACGATGTGACCTTCCATCGCCGCTTCCACCATTTCCCAATCTGCGCCCTCGCCGCGTGCCAGCTCGGTGTTCAGCGCGTAAAGTTTGAAGACGTATCGGTGCGTCCCTGAGAGGGCGGACACGGTCCGCCGCAGGCTCGCTTGCCGAATTCGTTCACCCCTTGCTTCCCCGGAGCACTGTCTGCCTCACTATAGTTGTCGACGGGGATATTGTAAACGAGCCAGTGAACAAAGGGTCCGAACGGTGCGTCAGTCAATATCCTCGAGGATCAAGACCATGGTCTTCGTGCCCGCCGGGACGTCTGCGATCAGGAGCGGCGGATTGATATTAGCACCAAAGCACGAGTATTTCCGGGGTATCGATCGCTCGTTCTCAAATGCAGGATGCTCAGTTTCATACGCTTATCCTTCTCTTTGGTAGTTACTACAAGGTATTTGAGATACTTAGATAGAGTGGGTGAGCACGCCTTCATAGTGCTTTCTTTTGCAGCTACGCTTTTGTATTTCCCTTTGCGATCCTTTTCCGCGCCTGCGCCGAGCGCAGCCACGCACGTTCGCCGTACAGGTTGAACGCACCGAATAGTGAACGGATTGTGTTATTGTGCCCTTTGAGCACCGATGCTGCCATTCTGCCGCCTAGTATGTGTCGCCAGCCAGAAAAACTGCGGCAGGCCTGCAAATATCGCTAATGGTGGCATCCGAGAAGCGGGCGTAACCGAAAAGCTTTTATAACGACCCCTCTTTGGATTAAAGATAGAGCCGCGGTAAAAGATTTGTAAGAAGATATAAGCGGGGACAGAAGCGATGGAAGAACGCGATAGAAAAGGGAACGAGCATGAGGAAAGACCGGAGCTCGCGGAAATGAAGGAGCTCTGCCAGTCGTTAAAGCGCCTCATGGCCGAATTGGGGGCTAGTACATGGAATGGCGCCGCACCCGAGGTACGCGATGTGCTCGGGAGTTGCTCGGCTAAGGTGGATAAGTTGGTGGACATGCTGATAGACGGAAACGGCGGTGGTAACGGTGGTCGGCGCGCGGGCTTGCGGATATGTATGGGTAATCCGAGCGTGCGTGTGGATGACTATGACGGCCCGGTCTGCCTCCTGAAATCGCTGTGGGCCGAGGGCGAACACTTCACCGTCAATCTGCGATTCGATCTGCAATCGTTCAGTGACGTGCAAGACTTCATCGATTATTTCTCCGCGCTCTCCGCGAAGGTGGACGAGCTGAATCTGCCGTTCGTGCGGGAACGGTATCAAACGAATCTGGAGGTAGAGTTCTCACCGCCGAAGATCATCGAGAATGGTACATAAGAACGGGCAATTGAACACGGTGTGCGTGCTCGCCACCGAGCTCTCACTTTATCCCTTCCCGTTCTTTTGCTTGTAAGTGATCATGCGGTTTTCTTTACGTTCATCGTCTCAGCATGCCCGAACTGGTGAAGCTCTTTCAGATCGAAGATCCGCTGGAATGCCGTATCCGGGAGCGGCTGAATCGATTCGTGGTGCTCATAGCGGCCGGTGAGCGCGAATATCGCGCGCACCTTACGAACACCGGTCGGCTCTCTGAGTTTATGATTACCGGTCAGCGAGCGTTCTGTTTCAAAACCTATCACCCGGGTACGACGGATTTCCGGCTCTTTGCTATCGAAGAGCACGGTCTTGGCGCGCTCATCGATACGTGGCTGCAGATGACCGCGTTTGAAGTCGCTCTGAATAGTGGGCGCATTCCGTGGCTCGCGAACTGCGGCATAGTCAAGCGAAACGCGCAGCTGGGTGCCTCACGCATTGACTACCTCCTTACGTGCGGTGGCACGGCGCTGTATCTCGAGGTGAAGAGCGCGGTCCTGCGTGAAGGCACGTATGCGCTGTATCCCGATTGCCCTTCTGAACGGGGGCGGAAGCACATCCGGGAACTCCTGCGAATAGCTCGAGACGGCGTGCAGGCGAAATTGGTGTTCATGGCTGCACTCCCGAATGTAACCGCGTTCAAGCCGAACCGTGGAGCGGATTTGGAGCTGTTTGAAGCGTTGAAGGTGGCGCGAGACAGTGGCGTTGATCTGAAAGCCCTGGGTTTGTACTATCATCCCGATGACGCGTGGGTGTATCTCTACGATCCCGAACTTCCCGTGAGTCTCGGTACCCAGTCAGGGCAATCGAAAATTCATAAGGCGCCGTTGAAAAAGGTATACTATGAACAAGAAAGTGGTGGCCTTCATACCGCAGTGCACACCACTCGCAGAATTACACGTGGAAGTTGAAGGGTTGCACACAGGAGATCGAGCATTGATACTCGAAGAACTCGCGGGCTTCACGATCATCGCCGAGGACGCGAAGACCCTGCAGGCCTGCAAATCCGCGAAGTTCGATCTGCTTAAAGAGGAACTCGAAGAGCTGCTGAAGAAAGGCTGGAAATGGCGCGATTAACAGCGGCTATTTCGCGGGCATAGAACGCCTGCTGCAGTACGCCCATAAGCTCGGCCTCGTCGTGAGATTTCCAGTCTTTTTATATACCATGAGTATCGTATAAGCTCTTCAGTGAGTGGCCACCGTAACCACGCACTGTTTGAGCACCGGACGGACGGAGGTGATGCCCATGAAGCTGAAGGATATACTGGATGAAGTGATCACAAAGGACGTCTATAAGAAAATGCCGGTCAAGAGCGAATTGATTTTTACATCCGCTGAGATTCCTGATGAGGATGTCGAACGGATGCGAACAGACAAGATATTCAAGGAGCAATATCTGCGGAAATTGAGCAGGCGATTCCGCAAGCTGGGGTATAGAGATCTGAAAATCCTTGATATAGATCCAGAAAAGCAGTATTTAATCATACAATATACCGGCTGGTACGCCGGCTGTCGCAAGTATCCGGAAGTGCACTTGAAGACGCTCCTGATCTTGCATGATGCGATGGGGCGGGATATCCGCGATCCTAAAGTGTATGACGATATCGTGGAGACGGTGCGACAGGATTTGGGTGAACGAGACCGTAAAGCAAGTGAGCAGCGATTGGATCGGTTCGCGCGACTCTTTAAATGGGCGATCGAGGCGAAATATGTGCGCGAATAACGAATAGTATACGGCATTCTTGATGTGCGGAAATAGAGCAGAAGACATCGTTTGGCGGGGGTGGACACGATTGCGAAGTTATCGTGAAGACTTCGCTCTCGTCGCACTGGCTACTTTTTACTAACTAATTACGGTGGTTGCTGAATTTTCGGTCGTTACTTACACAAGCAGGGTATGATCGAGCACGATCTTTATGCCAATGCCGATCAGAATGAGCCCGCCAATGAGCTCTGCCTTGTGCTCAATGAGGTTTCCTGAGCGGTTTCCTACGAACACGCCGAGAAATGATAAGCCGAACGTGACGAGCCCGATGATCAACGCGGGGAGGAGAATAGCCATCTTGAGAAATGAGAGGCTGAGCCCGACGGCAAGTGCATCAATGCTGGTGGCGAACGCGAGGAGCGCGAGCACGGAGAGATTTGTTGGGTCGAGTTTCTTACTCTCCCGACCATGACGCATCGCATCAGCGATCATTTTACCACCAATCATGCACAGGAGCCCAAAGGCGACCCAGTGGTCTATCCCCGTGACGAACTCTCGTGCGGCAAGCCCACCAAACCACCCGATGACGGGCATGAAGGCTTGAAACGCGCCGAAGAAGAGCGCGATCGTAAGGGCATTGCTTACTTTCAGATCTCTTATCGTGATCCCACTCGAGATCGAGACGGCAAAGGCATCCATCGCTAAGCCCACGGCGATCAGGAGGATCGTAATCATTTCACTCGTAACGCTCCTTTAGCGGATTCTGAGTAAGTCTCTGCCTAGTGTGCGTGCCCCATAGGGGTGGCAGGAAACCGCGAGATGTCCGCGATCTCGTTCTGCTTCGTTCTTGCTCAGAGGTACTGCTCCGGGTTTGCCTCAAACGCCTTCTTGCAGCCCGGTGCGCAGAAGTAATAGGTTTTTCCTTTATAGGTGGTCGTGAACTTTGCGGCCTGCTCAGCCACTTCCATCTTACAGACCGGATCGATTGCCATGGCCTTTACTCACCTCCTTTCGTCTTTTTGCCTTGCTTTACCGGCGGTACGTACTTCCGCAAGAGCAAGGAGAGCGAGACGACCGTCACGGAACTCAGGGCCATAGCAAGCCCCGCAAGCTCCGGCCGGAACGTGATGCCGAGTAAGGGGTAGAGAATGCCAGCCGCCACGGGAATGAGCGCGGTATTGTAGGCGAACGCCCAGAAGAGGTTCTGCTTTATGCGCGCCATCACCTTCTTGCTCAGCTGAACCGCGGCAACGGCGTCCCGCAGATCGTTCTTGATCAGCACGATCTCCCCGCTCTCGATTGCCACGTCTGTTCCACTGCCGATCGCGATCCCGACGTCTGCCTGCGCCAGTGCGGGCGCGTCATTGATCCCATCGCCGACGAAGGCCACGCGCTCGCCCTTCTCCTGCAGCCGCTGCACCTCTTCCGCTTTGTCCTGCGGTAACACTTCTGCTAACACCCGGTCTATGCCGATCTGCTTTGCGATCGCGTGCGCGGTTCGTGCATTATCGCCGGTGATCATCACCACGTTCAGCCCCATCGCTTTGAACGCGGTAATAGCAGCAGGTGCGCTCTCCTTGAGCGTGTCCGCGATAGCGATGATACCCACGGGTTTATCATCACGAGCGACCATTATCGCCGTCTTGCCTTCGTTCTCCAGTTCGGTCACTTTGTCTTCGAACTCTTGCGGGATCGTAAGAGCCCGCTCCTCGAACAGCATGCGATTCCCGATGAGCAGTGTCCGCCCCTCGACGGTTGCAGTCACCCCGAGCCCGCTGAAGGTGTCAAACCGGCCCGTCGCGTCAAGCTCGATCTCCTTCTCTTCCGCACGGCGTACAATGGCCGCTGCGAGTGGATGTTGTGAATTCCGCTCCACACTCGCCGCTAATTTCAAGAGCTGGCGATCGCCGACGCTGAAGCCGAAGACATCGGTCACCTCCGGCTCACCCGTGGTCAGGGTTCCCGTTTTGTCAAAGACGATCGTGGTCAGTTTCTCCGCGATCTCGAGCGCCTCACCGTTCTTCACGAGCACGCCAAGCTCCGCACCGCGACCGATGCCCACCGTGACCGCAGTCGGCGTAGCGAGTCCGAGTGCACAGGGGCACGCGATTACGAGCACGGATATCAATACGGTAAGTGCAAAGAGGAGCGTTTCGTCGAGCAGGACATACCAGACTACAAAGGCGAGGAGCGCGATCGTCAAGATGGCGGGTATGAAGTAGCTCACAGCTCTATCCGCGATCCGCTGAACCGGTGGTCGAGAGCCCTGGGCCTCCTCCACCAATCTGATGATCTGCGCGAGGACGGTGTCTTTCCCGATCTTCGTAGCACGGAAGGTGAGAACACTGTTCGTATTCAGCGTGCCACCAACGACCTCGTCGCCTTTTCGCTTCACCACCGGCAGCGGTTCGCCGGTGATCATCGATTCATCCACATAACTCTCGCCTGCCACGACCGTGCCATCGACCGGGATCTTTTCGCCCGGTTTCACCACGATCTGGTCACCGATATGTAGGTCTTCAATCGGTAGCGTTCGCTCCCGCCCGTGATGGAGCACCGTGGCATTCCTGGGCTGTAGCCCAATCAGTTTCTTCAGTGCCTCTGAGGTCCGCCCTTTTGCGCGCGCTTCCAGATAGCGGCCAATGGTGAGGAAGGCGGCGAGCATGAGCGCGGTCTCATAAAAGAGGAATTCACCGGTAAGCACAAGCCCGAACGTGCCCAGAAAGCTCGCGCCAAAGGCAACCCCGATGCCCATGGCGTACATCACGTCCATAGTGAGGTTCTTATTCTTGAGCGCGCGGTAGGCTGCGCTGAAGATCGGATGGCTGACGTATACAAAGGGGGGTGTGGAGACGACAAGCATGAAGTAAGCCATCGAGAACGGCCAGGTGATCGGCAGATACATAAGGATCAGAAGCGGGATCGCGAACGCGAACCCAACGATGAATCGTCTGCGTTTCGCCAGTAAGTCGCGCTCCCTGATCGCCTCCTCGGAGATGCCCGCTTCCTCGCCCGCCAGGCCCAGGTACTGATAGCCCGCCGCTTCAATGGCACGCTTCATGTCCGCGAGCGTTACCAATCGCGGATTGTAGGTGACGTAAGCCTTCTCTGCGCTGAGATTGACCGTAACGGTGGCGACGCCCTCGAGCTCCTGAAGCGCTGTCTCGATGGCCTTTGCGCACATCACGCAGGTCATCCCGCCGATCTTCACGATCGCGCTCTCGTGCACCACGCTGTAGCCAGCGTCTGTCACCGCCCGCTCCAGATCGGCAATGGTCACGCGGCTCGAATCGTACTCGATACGCGCACTCTCGGTCCCCAGATTCACCGCCGCCTCAGCAACACCCTCAGTACTGAGGAGCGACTTCTCGACTGTTGCTGCGCAGGTCGCGCAGGTCATCCCGGAGATCTTCAGCTCCGCCCTCTTCCGCTCGGCTGTCATTCTCACCGTAAGCGACGTACACCCTCAGAATCTCAGCAGGTTATTCGCGCCGCTATCCACTCGTGAACGAATTTATTTTTTTATATGAACCGCTCAAATCGATCCTTCTTCGCTTTGCAGATCGGGCACACGCCCGGTGGGCCTTCGCGCGCACAGAGGTAGCCGCAGACGCGGCAGCGCCAGATCGGTAGTGGAAGCATCGACAGCGCAGGCGCGAGGGAGTGCTGCTTATGCTGTGCCCGCTCTTCAGGCAGTGGCCGCCGTTCGGGTATCGACCCCAGTTCCTGCTCGCCCGCCATGACACGATCTGAAACATAAAGGCCACAATAGCAGGCGCCATAGTCCTCTATATCCTGATCACGGTAATCGCAGGGGCAGATAATGTCCAGATCCTGCTCCTTCACTCCCGCGGCCAACCGGCAGGGGCAGGCCCAATAGCCATAACGCTGCTCGTTGATCAACAATCCCCGTGCCAACTCCCGGGTATGCTCCGCATCGGGATTCAGATGATAGCCAGCCTCTTCGGCCTCCTTATCCAGGCGTTTATAGAGCTTTTGCACCCGTTCCTCGCTCACGTCATTCTCGGCCATTATCCCAGGACCTCCCGAATCCGCTTCTCCTGGTAACCCTGGATGATTGTTCCGTTGTTGATCACCATCGTAGGAAATGCACGTGTGGACGTATATTGTGCCATTTCAGCTAAAATCTGCTCTTTCTCCGCGCCCGCCAGCAAGTCAACATAGACGTAATCGAACTCAACGCCCAACTGCTCGAGCAGTTTTTTCGTCTTCTTGCACCAGACGCAGGTGCTCAATGCATACAGAACTACCTGCCCCTTATTCTTCCCTTTGACGTGCGTCATGCTCATGAAAACATCACCAATCTGGTATCCCCGTGACCATACACATTAATTAGATTGCAGATCCGGGGTACATAAATACTTACGTGCCGTTTTCTTGCCGCGAATCCGCGGATCTTTGCGGTGTTTTGCTCGCATGACCGGTTATAGACCCATTTTCGTCCGGTTTGCTTCGATATGTGCCAGCATCGCATCGGCTGCTTTGACCGGGTTGGTCTCAATGTTTAATAAGCCACCGGTCAGCTGTCTCAAGTCCTCCGTCAGGAGGGTGACCAACCGGGGCGCACCGGTAACCGTGGGCACGGGATTGACGTACGTGAAGAGCCCGAAGGCCAGTGCGAAGACGGCATCGATGGTGGCCTTCTGCTCCATATATTCCGGTGCCGCCGCGACCACCGGGAGATCAGATATGGGGACGCCGCCCAGTGCAAGGCTGACCGTTGCTAATAGATCAGCTAAACGACCCGTATCGGTGCAGGTACCGTAGCTCAGAACCGGTGGGAGGCTCAGGCGCTCACAGAATCCGCTGAGACCCGGACCTGCTAATCTCACCGCCTCGGGACTGCAGAGCCCCGCAACCTGCAGGGCGCCGTTGCCGCAGCCCATCGAGAGCACGAGAATATCACGTTTGATGAGCTCTTGTGCTATGCGAACACTATGCACGTCCTGCCCGGAATCCCGGAGCGTGGTGCAGGATACGAATCCGGCGAGGCCTCGAACTGTACCGTCCTGAATAGCGGTTATAAGTAGCTCGAGCGAGCCACCAAGAGCTGCACGGATGCTCTCGGTCGAGAACCCCACCAGCGCTTCTCTGACCGGTAACTCTCGCACAGGCTCCACGTTCTCTCGCCGGTCCTTGAAATTATCGACCGCCATCTGCAGCAGCTGCGCTGCCTGTTCTCCCGCCTGTTCAGGCACGTAGTTGATACGATCAGCAACACCGTCAAAGGCAACTAATTCGCTCACCGGCACGAGCTTAAAGTTGTATTTCCGGGCGTACAACTGATCGATGGGCATCGAGCAATTCATATCGGCCGCGAAGAGATCCACGCAGCCACTGGCGAGCACCGCTTCCTGCGTGATCCAGTTGCCGGTGAATCCGTAGAATACCTCATCCATTTCCCAGCGCTGGATCATCTCCTGTCCGGTCTCGATATTCGCAATGATCCGCAGACCCTTTGCGCCCGCGGCCTTTGCCCGCTCCTGCCATGACGCTTCCCGAGCAAGTTGTACCATCGCGAACCCGAGAAACGGCTCGTGACCGTTTGGCAGCACATTCACATAATCAGGGTCAAGAACACCGAGGTCAACACGCATAGAATGTGGTTTTGGTATGCCGAAGAGGATGTCCTGACAGTATTCGTTGACGATCTGGCTCTGGTACGCCATTGCCAGGCTGAGGCGCATCGCCTTGAGCGCGAGACTCGCGTAATACCCATCAACGTTGGTAAGGCACGAGCTCGTAGCCAGCATCATCTCAGCATGGATCCCGCCGGGAAAGATACCCAGCGCTCGCCAGACCTCTTTGCGCTCGTCAGGCGCTAAGGCCGCCACAATAAGGCTCGAATCATAGTATTTGCGGTTAAAATCGGCCTCTACAAAATCGCAGAGCCGAATAGCAAGCTCCTGCACGGATCCCGAACTCGAAATGCCGAACCGCTCAACAAAATCACACAATTTCTCGGATTCCTGTATCGTAAACGGTGTTTTGCCCGCTGCAGTTGCACGGAGTGTCTTTATGGTCTGATCAGTGTGGTACTGGTACGTGGACGCGCCCAGCACATTCCGGAGTAGCATCATCCGCATCGCCATGCCATCGGCCGTGATGCCGCACACGCCGCGTTTGTCCTTTGCTGCATCAGCACGGCACGGGCCATTGGAGCACAAATCGCAGCGCGTGCCCGCCTGACAGAACGGACAGCGTTTATCAGGATCGCCGCCCATACCCTGGGCCTCAAAGCGATCCCAGATACTGGTTATACCGTCTTTCCTGATCCGCTCGTATACGCTCCGAACAGAATCATGGTACGAAATCCTATCCTTCTCCATTTTTACCTCCCACTCTGTATGTTATTAGCGCTGTGACCAGTTAAGCGTACCCGAAAGCAGGGCGTCCACCCAGCTTGCGGTGGATGAACGGTAAACCGCTAGAACACCTCAGCGTTTATCGGGCAAGTCTCGCCGCGATCATCAGGACGTTATTACCGGGGGAGCGTGCTTCGTTCACCCTCCTTCTTTTCACTACTGGCCTGCGAAGAACCTGTTTTCCACAAACCGTTTGTGTGGTTGCAGTGAATGTGAATGAAGATGGCGCTCCGGAATGCCGGGTGTGCTTAGAGGCTGGAGGGCTTTGAAATTGAACGTGAAGCAGGAGCAAGGAAGCGGGCAGAAGACACTCGCTGGTTCGTTTGTGAAAGCGTTCAAAAGCTTCAGCATGAGTCTTCCCCTGCTGCTCGGCGTCGTTCTCCTCTTAGGCCTCTTCCGCGTCTTCGTGACGAATGCGATGATCTCCGCTGTTTTCACGGGTGCCGTGGTGCGCGATACTGTGATTGGTGCGGTCATCGGGAGTGTTTCTGCCGGTAGCGCGATCATCAGTTATATCATCGGTGGTGAGCTGCTCACGGCAAACGTGAGTCTTTTTGCCGTCGCAGCCTTTATCGTTGCCTGGGTAACGGTCGGCGTCGTTCAATTCCCCGCGGAAGCTGCGATCCTGGGGAGACGGTTCGCTATCACGCGCAACATACTCAGTTTTATCTTCGCCATCGCGGTCGCAATCGTCACGGTTGCCACGGTGGAGGTGCTCACATGAACGAGCTCGGCATCTCAAGAGAACAGGGCGCGGTAGAGGAGGTGACGGGTAAAGCGGGAGGAGGTACGCAGAAACGGAAGAAGGAGCTCTCACACGGGCTCTATTTCCTAGGATTCGTGCTCATTCTGTACCTTGCTCTGTATCTGCTTGAGCCCACGAGCACCCAGAAAGCGCTCAGGGCAAGCGGCGAGGTACTGGTTACTATAGCGCCGATACTGGTGGTTATCATCGGCTTCATGGGGATCCTCAACTATTTCTTCACGCCGAAAACGATCGCGAAGTATGCGGGGCAGGGCTCGGGCGCGAAAGGCTGGATCCTGGCAGTGACCACCGGAATACTGAGCCACGGTCCGATTTACATCTGGTATCCGCTCTTGCGGGAATTGCGTGAGCAGGGTATGCGCAGCGGTCTGGTCGCCGCGTTCCTGTACAATCGCGCGATCAAGCTCCCGCACCTGCCCTTGATGGTCTATTACTTCGGCACGCTATTCGTGGTCGTGCTGCTGGTTTATATGGTCCTTGTGTCGGTAATTGTGGGGAAATTGCTGGAGCTGATCGAAGGATAGGGATCAGAAGCTACGTAGTAAGCTGTCGTTTCTGTGGTTTCTCCGATGCTGCGGGATGGTCGTGGAGCGGACGGACGAGCGAGAGATGGTGAAGACGAAGCGGTATATTTTCCGTATCACGGGTATCTTCTACTCTTGTTGGGTTGCCGGTATGTCCCCTAGGCAAAGCCTCTGGAGGCTACAATGATTTTTCTGTCTCTCATCCTTAAAGATATGTGTTGACAGACGATAGAGGCCTGGAAGATGAAGAACCCGAGAACTGCTCTGACCGGTAAGAAACGGATACCCGTGATCTTTGCGTTTGTTTTACTGGCTGGTTTGGTCATTGCCTCGTTTACTCTTGATTTCGGGCTGGTTCGATCAGAATCCGCCGCCAACTCGCAGGTGAGTACCTTCTCCGTGATGAACCCCCAGGTTGACCTCTCCGGAACGGTTTACCTTTACGTCGAAGGCAACGACCCGGTGAGCAAGGCGCTCGAAGCCGAACTGACGCAGGATTTACGGGGCATTGCGGCTGAGGTGAAGTTATCGGCTATACTCCACGAGCAGTTTGACGGGCCGGTGATCGCTGTGTTCATGATCAGGGAAGACCCTTTTTACACACCCGTCTACGCTACCGCCACTGCAGATATGCTTTACTGCTTCTCGAGCATCGGTAGCACCCGGTACTTCATCGATTTCTACCGGGCTGAATTCGGGGTGCCTGAACCGGCGGTGATCTTTGATAGCTCCGACGGTCCACAGCTTTTAGAGAAGGGCCGCGTATCAGTAACGATTTCCCTCCGTGGCTTGTTTTCCTGGCCAGCCAGTAAAAGGTACCTGGCAGAGCCTTTCTCACGAGAAATTGTCACGCAATTAAGCAGTCTCCCGTAAAAGGCACCCGAAACTTCGCGGTATCCGCGCATCGTTCTTCAAAAAACCGTCACGAGAACTCCCAACAGCGTAAAGGCTTTATTGCTTTGACCCGATATATTCCTGGAGGTGTTAATAGCTATGACCACGACGATGAACATCCCCAAGAAAGTGATCATTATGGGCGCTGCGGGCCGGGACTTCCACAACTTTAATGTTTATTTCAGGGATAATCCCGCGTACCGTGTTGTCGCATTCACCGCAGCCCAGATACCTGATATAGAAGGCCGAACGTATCCTGCAGCACTGGCGGGCGGCTTATACCCGGACGGCATCCCGATCTTCGCAGAAGAGGAACTGATCACGTTGATAACAGCGCATGCGATCGATCGTGTCGTCTTTGCGTACAGCGATGTGCCTTATGAGTATGTGATGACCAAAGGCGCGGCAGTCAATGCTGCCGGTGCGGATTTTATCATGCTCGGCCCGGCTGCGACCATGCTGCGAAGCCGCGTGCCCGTCATCTCAGTCTGTGCCGTGCGTACCGGTAGTGGCAAGACCTCGGTAAGCAAGAAGCTGTGTCAGCTCCTGCTCGCGCGCGGCAAGACCGTGGTCGTGGTGCGGCATCCTATGCCCTATGGCAAGCTTGCAGAGCAAGCGGTACAGCGGTTCTCATCCTACGAAGACATTGAGCGTATGGGGTGCACGATAGAGGAGCGGGAAGAGTATGAGACGCATATCGATGTGGGCTGTACCGTCTATGCCGGTGTGGACTATGAGAAGATCCTGCGACAGGCTGAGACCGAAGCGGATATTATCATCTGGGACGGCGGCAATAACGATTTCTCGTTCTTTAAACCTGACTTGAATATCGTGGTTGCCGACCCGCATCGTGCCGGCGATGAAGTTACCTACTACCCGGGCGAGATCAATGCACGCATGGCAGATGTGGTCGTGATCAATAAGCAGGATACCGCGGAACTGGAGAAGATCGAGCAGGTACGCCGTAATATCATGAGAATAAACCCGAATGCAAAGATCATTGATTCAGCATCGCCGATCACCGTCGAGCGTCCGGAGCTCATCAGGGGCAAGCGGGTGCTGGTGGTCGAGGACGGGCCCACGCTGACACACGGCGGCATGAAGTACGGTGCGGGACTCATTGCGGCCCATAAAGCAGGCGCGAAAGAGATCGTCGACCCACGCCCATTCATCACCGGCACGATCACCGAGACCTTCAGCGAGTATCCCAACATAGGGCCGCTGCTGCCCGCCATGGGCTACAGCAAGGAGCAGATCAACGATCTGGAGCTGACGATCAACGCCGCTGAGTGCGATGCGGTCGTTATCGGCACGCCGATCGATCTGACGCGCGTCATCACTCTGAACAAGCCCGCGACGCGGGTACGGTACGGCATTAAAGAGATCGGCGATGCGACTCTGGAAGCGGTTGTGGATACGTTCTTAAAACAGGTAAACCGATGAGCCTGATCGTTGCTGCACTTGGCGGGAATGCGATCATCAAACAGGGCGAACAGGGCACCTTCGCGCAGCAGTTCCGTAATACCTACGAGAGTATGGGCTATATCGCGCACCTGATCAGAGCAGGGCACCAGGTGGTGCTGACCCACGGTAACGGACCCCAGGTGGGGTTTATCATGATCCAGGCAGAAGCAGCCGCGGGAAAGGTCCCGACTGCACCCTTACATGTCGATGTCGCACAGTCACAGGGCAGTATGGGCTATATGATCGCCCAGAGCCTCATCAACCAGCTAGAGGCGCACAACATCGATATCAGCGTGGCCGCTGTCGTGACGCAGGTGCTGGTGGATCGAGAGGATCAGGCCATGAAGAATCCAACAAAACCGGTCGGTGCGTTTTATAGCCGCGAACGAGCAGCGGAACTGGAACGCCGAGGTCATGCGATCGTGGAGGACAGCGGTCGCGGCTGGCGACGTGTCGTGCCCTCACCCCGCCCCATGAGGATCATCGAGACCGCTCTCATAAAAGAGCTGGTGCAGGCAGGGACCATTGTGGTCGCCTGTGGCGGTGGCGGCATACCCGTCGCCACCGAGAACGGTACGCTGAGGGGTGTGGATGCGGTGATCGATAAAGACCTGGCGTCGAGCCTGCTCGCGGTCCAGCTAAAGGCAACTGTGCTCATGTTTCTGACGACCGTGGACCAGGTAGCGCTGAACTATAATTCCCCTCAGCAAGTCGACCTTGACAGGCTGAGCCTGGCTGAAGCCCGGCAGTACTTGAGCGAGGGACAGTTTCCGGCCGGTAGTATGGGGCCCAAGATCGAAGCAGCAATCGAGTTTGTGGAACGTGGCGGCGAGCAAGCAATTGTTTGTAAGCCCGAGTCGGTTGTTGAGGCGCTTGCGGGACGGGCAGGGACGGTAATCGAGTAAACGCAACTGTTAGGGTGAAATTGCAAGCGTAGTGTTTTTGAAAAGCCCCAGAAGACCCCACGAATAGACCAAAAAAGACACGGGGCTGAAATCAATTTCCTGTAGTTTCTACCTGTCTGTTTGTTTTGTGTCAAAAAGAAAAAGGGAGAGCTGATTATACGCTCTCTCACATATCGCCCTGGATAGCCATTCTATTAAACGTTACGCTTTGCCTTGCAAGGTTATTTCCAGCGAAGAGACGTTCATTTTGTCTCCGTTTACCCCTACGAGCTGCTCTGTCCCCATCTTTATGTCCTTCACGTCTACGCCCGGCATGAACTTATTCCGTACTACCTCTGCGGTATCCACGGCTCGTGAGATCGCTCTACCTCTTGCTTTGATTAATACCTCGTCGCTCGAGCCATTGTTAAACTGCGTCACTACTGCCAGGACATAACTCATCACTGGCTTATTTCCGATATAAATCACGTTGTCTTCTCCAGACATTTTTGCATCACTACGTTATTCATTATACTCAGGGCATATAAGCAAATTTGCTTTTTAGCGCCAGAAAACCCGTTAACCAAAAATCCGAAGCTGCCTGATAAATCGGCTTTGATAACGCTTTTTCTCAGTTTTTTCGGTACAAATAATGCCAAGGCTTATCTACTGAGCGGTTATACCTACTATTGTGGAGCGTTGTCATAATGTTTGAAACAGAAGATCTTTTGGTAAGGGAATATTTTAGAAAAATGATTGGGGAAGACGGATTGGAGATAATGAAAAATGTTCCTGAGGGTGAAATAAGTGAAAGTGAGATTGTAAAGCTAAACGATACGAAACCCTCCTCTATAAGAAAAGTTCTCTACAAGTTATATGAGAGCAGGAATGCCGAGTACAGGACTGAACGCGATGATAATAGTGGCTGGATTACCTATTGGTGGAGCTTTAATTCCGATAATGTCAAGAAAATGATCGATAAAGAAGTGGATGACGAGCTGCATGAATTAAGAAAGAAACTCGAATACGAAAGAAGCGGAGAGTTTTACCAATGCCGCTGTCACTGTGTTTTGTTTGAAGTCGCAGCGGAACAGGACTTCTGGTGTGAGGATTGCGAATCATATTTCGAACATTTTGATAACGGTGGTCTAATAAAAGAGCTCGAGGAGCAGATAGAAGAAAGAGAGAAAGCGAGGAGCCGGGATTAAGGGTGACCGAGAGTGGGCACTTGAATGAATTTACGCCGAAGGTTCATCTAAACCAAAAGTGATTTGTGTATAGTAAATACAATCTTATGGGCTTCACCGCTCTCACCTCGCGTTCACGCCAGCTCATCCCCTCGAAAGAATCCGAGACAATTAGGATATCGATGTCACGCTCCATAGATGATATCCCCGCGCTCGTGATCCAAACAAAAGAATCTTTTTAGGTAACCCAAACTCCGCAAATTAACCCATAGGTAGCGCCTCAGGGAAGAGCGAGCACATCTGTCGTGCCCGCTTGGGTATCTGTGCGAAGTACTCACGTCCACTCCGTTCCACGATCTTCATCA